>NZ_JBGOBM010000004.1:0-269137 GCF_041475995.1 Chryseomicrobium imtechense
TCCGGAGCCCACTATCAAATATCAGATGTGAAATAGTTCAAAAAGGTCCGGCCAGGGTTTTTGGCCGGATTTTCTTAAAAACTTCATGGTTCTGTTAACGAAACAGGAAAAATTGATCTCTATCGACAGTATCCATGTTCTATAAAAAAGGACAGCAACGATATTTATCAGCATTGCAAAAATACACTTGTGGCAGCATTAGGTGAAAGGGAACTTTAATAATGTTCTCGATAGAAAGAGGTGAGCAGAATGACTAAACGAAGAAGACGAAAAGTCGGAGATGTCTATGCCATCCCCCTTCCCAATGGTAACTTTGCCTTCGGAAGGGCTTTTCGGGATGCCGGAATTGGAATTTATCAACATATAGGCAACGACATCAATGATTTGCCGCAAAAAGAGGAGTACCAATTTATCGTTGGGGTTTATGAATCGGCTTTAAAATCGGAGAAGTGGCCATTTGTGGAAAACCGTCCTTTCGAAAGAGAAGATGAAGAATGGCCACCACCTTCTTGTATCAAGGATCAGTTATCTGGAGAGTTTGAAATTTACTATAAAGGCGAGATCCGGAATGCGTCTAAAGAAGAGTGTGAAGGGATGGAGGTTGCTGCAGTATGGGAAGCAGAACATATCATTGACCGCATAATGGGAGATGATACATGGACAAAATCGTTGGATTACTAGTGATCAACCGGATTCAAAAATTAGTATCGTCTTGCAGAAAAAACTAAAAGAAACGACTTGTTTTTTAAGATATAAGAAATTCTTTAGAAAGTACAGTTAATTAGAAAGAGAAAACTAAGATTTAAAATTACTCTTAAATCAGTTTACATTTCATGAGATTATCAGAAGTTATTAAAAGTTATTTATAATCATTGGCCCCATAAATCACGAGTTTTGTTACATAACCGATTCTCTTCATTTTTTTCTATCTAAATATTGAAATGGTTAATTTGGATATTTATGTTAAATAATGTGGAGGCTTTCACTTCAACTAACGCAGCAGGTTTGTTGAAGAAGTAATGATATTTTGAAAAGATTTTAGTAATTTGAGAATGAAAAAGCTGAAAAAATAATAAAAGGAGAGTTGATATAAATGGTTGAAGAAGGAAGTATTGTTAAACAAACTTTAAATACGTTAAAAAAAAGATTAAAGGAAAATGAAAATATAATTCAGATTCAAGGAGAGGGAGGTCATTTAGCTAAGGTTGAATGTACATTTAATCCACCAGCAAGTGATGAGGAAATAAAGAATTTTGAAAGACAAACAGGTTTAATTTTACCAAATGATTATAAAGAGTTTCTACAAATTTCTAATGGATGTCGTTTATTTGATGATATTGAATCTGGTGGAGAAATTGAATTTTATAGTCTTGACCAAATAATTGATTTAAATGAACATTACGATGAATTTGAAGGATGTTTTGATATAGCCTACATTTATCAAGATAATATTGTAATAAATTCAAAACATTATAGTGAGTCGAAAAAAAATTATTTATTTTGGAAAGGTCATATAGACCAGTTTGAAGAGGCAATTCCATTAGAAATGAACTTTGAATTATGGTTGGATAGATTTATCATTAGCTCAGGGGCCAAGTTTTGGTCGTGGTCTATTTATACAGCTGAAAATTACTATGAATTATCATAGTCTGATCTTTTATGTAACTAACGGGTGCTTTAGTTGAAGAAGGAGCAAGGAAAACAATTGTTTTAGATCAAGAAAAGCTATCCCCTTTGAGGATAGCTTTTCTTATTGCATACAAGAGTTGGTTCGTAAGAGTGTATTATGAAAGATATAGAGGTGATTAGTTTACATATGACCCCTTATCGGAAGTCTTTCTAAATGGAATATATAATTATAAAACCAGTAATCCTTATAGAAGGCTACTGGTTTTTTAAAACTCCGGTACAAAATATAGCTTGAAATTGGTTCATGTTATCTCTTGAAGTGACACCTAAATAATCGATGTCACGAAGAAGTTATATTAATTCATAAAACTCTATAAGTAGCAAAAAACCATATGATGAATGGTCAGAGCTCCTAAATAAGGAACTTTGAGAAAACCTTTTGTCTAACCTGGGAATTCGATTTGCTTATCTTCTTAGTAGGCTAATCATGCAGATATAAAGTGACCATTACCATATCGCCACCACTTTTGCCAATTGCGTCTCTAACTTCTTGATTGATTGAAATAATCTTGTCTTCATTTTTTCTTGGAGCCAAATTAATGCTTTTTATTTCAAAGTCATCAATTGTACCAGACACCTTTAGGTATCCCCATTTCCCTTGAATACTGGCCGTGCCAGGAAGTCTAATATGATACGTCCACGCTCCAAAATTTTTTTTTGTACTGCAATTCGAGTTTCTGATTATCAATTATTTTGATCATAATAAGTCACCTCGTTTCTCATTAAGTTTACCAATAATCAAGGATTAGCAGTAACTGTCGCTGCTTACCCTTAAATAGTATCCAATAAGATGAGCATAAAGCAGAAGTTTCAGTAGACTTTCACGTTCCAACGAGAGCTCAACATGCATGCTTAAACAGTTTACATATTGCTGGATTATCAGAAGTAAAATAAATAGCTGGATTGATTAGAAAAGTCTTTTGCAAAGGCTGGCCTTTTTTAATCGAGTTCCATTATAGAAAGAATCTTAAAGGAGCTTTTGCTTGCAGAATGTAGATACGTTGTATATACTAAGTATATAAATAGCACTCTGAGGAGTTGATTCACATGCCGCAAGTTAAGCAAAAAGTTAGTCACCGAGAGGCTAAACTTCAGAATTGGGGTAACAGTAAAGCAGTTCGACTTACAAGAGATATCCTCGAGGAAGCCGGATTCAATGCAACTGATGATGCTGTATTTGATGTAGAGATTGAACCCAATCGAATTTCGTTGGTTCGAAAAAGCAAGTTAACGCCGTTTCAAAAGTTATTTGTTGGTTACAATGGCGGAAAGCCTGAACCTGAATCACTTTGGGATGAAGTAGAACCAGTCGGAAAAGAAGACTGGTGATCAGTTAATAGGCTTAAAGATTATGTGTCTGTACTTAATCCTTAATGGAATAGTACAGGCACTATTTAATTGGAGGAATAGTGATGACAAGGTTTTTTAAAGTTGGTGACATTATAAAGGTCGACATGTCCCCAGCAAAAGGACACGAACAGCAAGGTTATCGTCCAGCCATCGTAGTTTCAGAAGAAAATGTACATAAAGAGACCGATTTAATTTGGGTTTTGCCAATCACTAATACGAATAAAGGATACCCAACTCATGTACCGTTAAATGGAAGAACTAAGAATAACAAGAATAGCGCAGCACACAATCAGACAACTGGATATGTATTGTGCGAAAAGATAAAAGCAATTGATCCATTGGCCCGAGCTGCAAGATTAACAGACGAGGCCGATCAAGAGTTGATTGAAGAATGCAAGGCTATTATAGATGCCATTACTTTTATAGGGTAAAGAAAGGAAGGAAGGCCAATCATTATGATTGGTCTTTTTGAATACTGATATTCATTTTTTGTTCGTTTAAATCTACTTTTACGAACTGTTTTATTTACAAAAATAGTTGCCGGTTTATTTAGTGTAGAGTTGATAGAATTAGTAATAAGCAGTATATAACTAATACTGCAATACTTTATAATCGAGTTATATGACTACAAGGAAGGATAAGAGATATGATCACTGTAATGGATTTGTTGCAGTTGCCAGTTACAGAAAAATTTTCGGTTGTAGCAGGCGGTAATGGATTAAATAGAACAATCCAAGGTATTGAAATTTTGGACTTTGAATTCAAGGAAGCTTTGTATTCACTTGTTTATTTAGCCGTCTTTTCGACAGCTATTGCCTATCTTTTCCAAAATATGGCCCATCAATATACCACAGCCACAAAGGCGGCCATTATTCTATCAACAGAAGCCGTTTTCGGCATGCTGTTGTCCGTTTTATTTTTGCACGAAGTACTGACAGGTCGTATGCTTATGGGCGCTGCGTTGATCCTCGTAGCTATCTTGCTTGCTGAAGTAAAGCCAAGATTCCACAAAAAAATGCTGAGAAATTCACGTTCATGAAGTTGTAAACTAAGAAGTATTTAAAGTGACGATGGTAGAAAATCATTCTGAAATATCGAAAGAAATTCAACTTACACACCAAAAATTATAGGAAGAGAAGAAGCTTGGTTGTGAGCATCTTCACTTCTTTTTTTTCATACAAGTATGCTTTTACGAATGATAGATAATAAATAAGAAGAAATGGAAAGTGATAAAATGCTTTTGTGTGGTTACTAGATATTATAAGAAGAGCATAGCATTTTGGGAGTTTAATAGTGTTAAAAAGGAGTGTCTGGTTTGACTCTACAGCAATTAAGATATGCATTAGAAGTAGCAAATAAGGGATCTATGAATGAAGCTGCTAAAAGTTTATATATATCTCAGCCGAGTTTATCAAATGCGATTAAGGATTTGGAAAAGGAAATTAAAATAACCATTTTCATTAGAACGAATAGAGGAGTTGTTGTTTCTAATGAAGGTGCACATAGTGTAGCATCTTCTTTCTCTTTTTCTATTTGGTTAGCGTGAATAAAATGTTATTTCCCATTAACGATTGATTTAGAATTGAATCGATTACTAGAGAAATAATCAAGATTTTTTGATCTCATTATTCGAAACGGAGAAATGGTTAGTTTTAAAGCTGTTGGAGCTAATAAGACAAAACTCCAAAGGATTGGCACCTCGGATTTAGTTATGAGGCTCTATTATCAATTCGTTAGATTAGGTGTTCAACAGAAAATTAATCTAACTAAAGATCAAGATGGAGAAAGCGAATTAGTCATTGAGTCTATAAAACAAGAGGTAGGCGATAATTTCAAACTTCATTATGACGATCGATTAATAATGGATCAGTTAATTGCGATGGAGGCTCACAGGAGTATATTTTTACAATTTGCAGTCGGTGCATATAAATGAGATTAAATTTGCTGCTAATAAAGTTGAGGAGAAAAATATCGCTGCCGAAGATATCAGCGACCACTCAGTTTTATTCCTATTTGATTAACTAGAAGACGTTTATGAAGTAACCTTGACAATTTGTTTTCCGGTCATTCAGTTCAAAGTCAAAGGAGCGCAGACTATGTTGATTAATGAGAAATTATCTATCCTCTATAAAGATTGGCAACAAAAGAATCCTGGCCATTTTGTAGCTGGTGGGGTTGTAGATGAAGATATGTGTGAAGGCAGCGATAGCAAGATTTTATTTCTGTGGGCTTTTCCTGTCGTTGGGAAAAATGAGAAATAGCATGAATTTGGTATACAGAAAATGGATACAGAAGTATACTGATTAGAATTACTTCTAGAATTTAGGATATAGAGAGAATGGTTGATTAGGGGAAGGGGTTAAACAGAATGAAAATGATGAAAAGTGCACTCAAGGCGTTTTTGATGGTGTTCGGAACACTACTGATACTAGTTGGGTTTGTGCTGATTGCTCTGAACAACGAAGCGCATTCGACGGTTCAGATGATCGGAACAAAACTTAGTGGCGTTGTGCTAGTGGGACTCGGAATGTTCATGGGGTTCGATGATTATTTTAAGAAGCAACAACAGCGCAAGGAAAAGCGAAATCGGGTTGTGGGGGACTAGAATGAAAATCTATAACACAGTTTCCTATTTTCTCAGTAACTATGAACCCACTACTGAGTTTTTAGATGGCTATTATTCTAAGTTTGCTCCGCACTTTAAAGAATATTTTGCGTATCACTGTTATCGTCCAGAAGAAAAGAAGAAATTAGCTCTTATACGCTATCAAGAACTCTTGCCAGCAATTCAAGAGAACAGTGACAAGATGGAGAGCCGAATTTTAAAGATTGTGCAGAAGTATGAATCTTTATATCCGGTGACTCTTGATCAAGATGTCCACATGATTGTCGGCGCATTTGGGTCCAACGCATTTACACATAAGCAAATCTTTCCGGACATCACATTTTGTTTAGAAAAACTTTCACCAGAAGATGTCACACTGGATGCAATTATTGCACACGAGTTGGGTCATGCCCTGCATAATGCACGCACAGATCAACTTGGGATGGAATGGGCCAAACATGACTGGATGAGCCCGTATACCACCTTACTTCAAGAAGGGGTCGCAACGTATCATTCCATGCAAGTCGTAGATATCCCGGAATCTATCTACTTCACATATGACCAGCAAGGAGAAGACTGGCTAGCTTTTGCAAAAGCTAACGAGAAAGAACTTGCAACTGCTCTCATTGAAGATTTAAAGAATTTGGATCAAAGTGATTTGTTTCGTGAGTGGTTTTCAATCAATGGTGGAACTCGATTTGGTGCAACGCGGTTTGCCTATTACCTCGGGTACCGAATTGTAGAGAACTTGGTCGATAAATTAGGTGAACTAGAGGCGGTTACGCTTTGGAGACGGTCGGATTATAAAGAAATGTTACGCGATGAGTTAGCACTAATCACTAAGGGGGAACAAAATGTACCAATACTTTAATGGACACGTCATTCGTGAAGGCACAAATGGGATAGATGCAAACCGTGTAGAAGAACTTTTCCTGGACGCAGGCTGGGCGAAACCACTACCGGAATGGCAAAAAGAAAAATACGCGCTGATTTTTGAGAATGCGACATGGGCGTTTACCGTGTGGGACTCCGATAAAATGATTGGAATGATCCGTGTGATTTCTGATCAAGTGATGGTCGCGAACATCTTGGATTTAGTCGTTCATAGCGATTATCGGGGAAAAGGAATTGGTAAGAAGTTAGTTGGGCTCTGTATTGAAAAACTTCTGCATGGCGATTGGTTCGCGCATACGTCGTCAAACAATTTCACATTTTACGAGCAATGCGGCTTTGAAGTGAAGGATCTTCATTCGCACGGAACATGTACATACTATGGATATATTCAGGCAAGGAAAGATGGCCATCGGTGATGAGTTATGGAGGGGAGAGGTGTAGTGAGATTAATAAAAGGCAAGTTAAGTTGGGTTTTAGGGATTGTATGTGTGATAATTATGGCTATTATTCTCTATGCGAATCAAGATAAATCATTTGAAGAAGTATTAGCACAAAGGGAGATTAACTCATTCACCTCTATTGAGTTAGTGTCGATTGAGTATTTGTCGGCAAATGACTACTATACGTATGAGTTAATGGAAGATGAAGTAATTCATGTTCAAGAAATAATATCGATTCAACAGTTGAATAGGAGTTATTTTAATAATTATATCGGCTCTACTTTTAAGTATAGAATCAGTCTGAAAAATGACAAAGGTGCTACTTTAATTGATATGGGCTCTGCAAAGCTACATATTCAGGATACCAATTTATATTATGAACTGAAGTCAGATGAACTAGACTCCTATATAATGAAACTGCTCGAAGTAAATCGAGTCTTATGAGACACCCCCGGGGGTTATCTCATAAGTCTTATCTTGTTTTATTGAAACAAAAGCTAGAGCTATCTCACTTCTTTTCTATTGGAACTTCCGAAAGGTAAATGGCACAAAACGATTCCACTTCAGAAAGTTGTTCACCAGAACCCACAGAAAAGTCGTACGTTTTAGCACTGATACTATGTATAGTCAACTTGCTGTCATACCACAACTCCTTACTATATGGATTTTTCATAGAAATCGTGATTTTTTCAATCTCTCTAAAACGAATAGAGATGGCTTTTTTCTGTATGTTGAAATAGTCAGTATTTCCTTCACGGAAAGCTGTCATGTAGTCCATTAGCTTTTCTTTATCTTTTTTCATCAGATATTTAGAAAGGCCATAAAATAATCCACCCAGTAGTAAAGAGTCTCCTGTAACTGTATCTATAACATAAGACCCGGCAGGTTTCGGCAGTAAGTAAAGTGTTTCGTTTGAAGGGAATAAAAGAAACTCTTTATCCGGTTTTTTTCTTCGCTTTAAAGTTGATGCGGGTACAGTAGTTTGTGTTTTCATTTGATTGTCTCCGTTTATAAATATCTTTATGAAAAGTGTAGCATAACTCAATTCCAATATTGTGCAATTTGGGAATAAGTGCTATTCTAGTCACAACTTAAAAAATAGCGATGAGAAGGAAAGTAAGTTCAGCAATTCTTATAGAGAGCTTCTGATGGTGGAAATGAAGCAGATGTCCTGAAATGAAAATGGCCTTTGAGCTGCGCACCGAACCGTTTAGTAGGCTGCGCCGAGACGTGCACTCGTTACAACAGCAGCAGTATGCACACGTACTGGCAGAGGCATAAGATGTGAGTCTTATGCGAATTTAGGTGGTACCACGACATGTTCGTCCTAATCGAGTCAATCGATGAGGGCTTTTTTTGTGCCCAAAAGGAGGAAGTACTATGCCAGTATTTATTGGAGGGGCTTGGCCTTATGCGAATGGTTCATTGCACGTCGGCCATATTGCTGCACTGTTGCCGGGAGATAGTTTAGCCCGGTACTATCGTCAAAAAGGGGAAGAAGTACTTTACGTATCGGGAAGCGATTGCAACGGTACGCCCATTTCGATTCGAGCCCATCAAGAAGGGAAATCTGTAAAGGATATTGCTGATGAGTACCATCAAGAGTTTGATGAAACGTTTAGAAAACTTGGGTTTACTTACGACCTCTACACACGTACAGACGATTCCAAACATCATCAGTATGTGCAAGAGCTCTTTCTCAGACTTCTAAACAATGGCCATTTATACACTAAGACGATTGAACAAGCTTATTGCGTCTTTGACAATCAATTTCTTCCCGACCGGTTTGTTGAAGGAGTTTGTCCTGTTTGCGGAGCGAAGGCGCGTGGTGATCAGTGCGACATGTGTTCTACCATTTTAGATCCACTAGACTTACTTGAAAAGCAGTGCAAAATTTGTGGCAATCCACCAGAAGTACGAGAGACAAGTCATTTTTATTTCGCCTTTCGCCAATTTCAAAAAGAGCTAGAAGATCTCGTAAAGACGAGTGAAAGAAAAGGCGGTTGGCGTGATAATGCTTTAAAGTTAACGGCCCGCTATTTAAGTGAAGGTGTTCATGACCGAGCTGTCACAAGAGATCTGCCAAACGGTGTTCCAGTTCCCGTCGAAGGGTTTGAAGGGAAGAAAATCTACGTATGGATAGAAGCCGTCGCAGGTTATTATACGGCAAGTCGAAAATGGGCTGAAGAGAGAGGAGTTTCCCATGACAAGTGGTGGGAAGCCGGAGTGAGGAGCTATTATGTGCACGGGAAAGACAATATTCCGTTTCACTCGATTATTTGGCCCGCTATTCTTAGTGGCGCTGAACTAAAAGCGAGACCGACAGCCATTGTTTCAAATGAATATATGACGCTTGAGAAAAGAAAGATTTCAACGAGCCAAAACTGGGCCGTATGGGTACCCGACGTGTTAAAACGCTATCATCCGGATAGCCTTCGTTATTTCTTGACTATGAATGCACCGGAAAATCGTGATACGGATTTTTCATGGAGAGAATTTATTTACAGCCACAATAGTGAACTTCTTGGGGCATATGGCAATTTAATAAATCGAACATTCAAGTTTATAGAGAAATCTTACGAAGGTAAGGTTCCGGGAAGTCAAGTGGATCCTTCGGTAAAGACTAGGATTAGGTTACTGTACGAGGAAGTAGGGAAACTGATTGAAGTAGCCGAACTGAAACAATCATTAGAAGTATTGTTTGAATTCATACGAGAGATGAATCGTTATTTCGATGAGCACAAACCTTGGATTTCTGTAAATGATGATGAGGAAAGGGCAAAAGAAACTTTTGCTACATGTGTCTATGCTATTCAAAACATAGCGCAGTTGGTAAAGCCGTTCATCCCGTTTGGTTCTCATCAAGTTGAGCGAATGACAGGTGACGTTTATGATAGCTGGGAACCAGTGGAGAACTTGCCAATCGAATTAGTAGAAGTACAGCCTCTGTATGAACGAATTGATGTAAAGATAATAGAGAAGGAACTAGAAAAACTAAAATAATAACCCCAGTGCTGTCTCTAAAGCATAAATGTTTCTAATGAGACAGCCTAGGGGAATTTTTTAATGCGCAATCATCTCTTCAGCAATCTGCTCACCCGTTAGATCCGAATGATAGTAGGTTGGCCAGTTTTCTAATTCTTCAAGAAGTGCCGTACGGTCATCCCCAAAGTATAAATGGTAGTGATGGGAGACCTTATCGCTAATGATGTGGTCACTGAACTGCATGTAAGCCGGTGCGTCCGAATTCTCATCCATCTGCTTATAGATATAGCGCACACCGCGATTTCCTTTTTCGTATGTCAAAATTTCATAACCGTCATATTTATAGCGGCCAGTAACTGACTCGTCACCTTTATGGAACGTAACGATATCAGCATTGATTTCAATGCGGTCAACATCCGTCATGTACCCAGTCGTGTAATAGTCTTTGTATTCTTCAGCTGTCATGTCGCCTTCTTCAGCCTTGTATTCAAATACTTTATCTAATGTTCCATCCAGCAAATACGGATAAACAGACTGCCAATCGCCGGACCAGTTGGAAAGGGGACGGTTCCCGATATCGCTATCTTCAAAATATCCTTTGTAGATTTGTTGGTCTTTCTCAGACATTTCTCCGTGTGCGTGATCATGGTCCGACTTTTCTTCTACAGTCTCTTCTGTCTCAGGTGTTGCTTCGTCTGCTTCTGCTTCATTCACTTCTTCTTGTTGGCATGCAGCAAGGAAAAAAGTTAGTAGGGCAGCAGCGAATAAGTACATCCATTTTTTCGTCATATGAAAACTCCTCTTATGTAAATCGTAATAAGTACGCTTTACAATATATCGTAATGATTACGTTTTGTAAAGTGTGTCTTAAACTCTCTCACTACAGGTAAAGCACCTATTTCCGCTATACTAAATACCAAAGAAGGAGGAGACTGCTATGAAAAAGACATGGATACCCCTTGCAACTGCAGCCGTTCTACTTTCTGGGTGTTTACCGGTCAATATTTTTGAAGACGATACCCCCCTTACGGACGAAAATACGAAAAGTGGGTCAGATCTAGAGGTTGTTGCAGACAATCTCACGATTCCGTGGTCGATTGACGAACATGAAGGCACATTTTATATTTCCGAACGACCAGGCTCGATCGCAAAAGTAGAGGGCGGAACTGTGGAACAACAGACGGTCTCACTTGAACTGACATTATCAGAAGCAGCAGAAGCTGGATTGTTAGGATTTGTGTTAGCACCAGATTTCGGAGAGTCCAACGAGGCGTTTGCCTATTACACGTATGAACAAGACGGCAATCAGTTCAACCGAATTGTGAAGCTTGAATTAGAAAGTGATGCGTGGACAGAAACAGAAGTACTGCTGGATGAGATTCCTAGTGGCAACGTGCACCATGGTGGACGTCTAGAAATAGGGCCAGATGACAAACTGTATGCAACTGCTGGGGATGCTTCTGACCCAGAGCTTGCACAAGACGAAGCGTCACTTGCTGGGAAGATTCTCCGTTTGAATCTTGACGGCTCGATTCCAGAAGACAATCCATTTGGAGACTCGTACGTCTATAGTATGGGTCACCGAAATGCACAGGGTCTGACGTGGTCAGAAGATGGAGAGTTGTATGCAAGTGAACACGGACCAAGCGCGAACGATGAAGTGAATCAGATTGTAGCGGGTGCCAATTACGGCTGGCCGACGATAGAGGGGACAGAGGAACAAGAAGGTCTAGAGTCGCCACTGTTTGCCTCCGGTAGTGACCGGACTTGGGCGCCTTCAGGAATGGCGTATCGTGACGGTAAAGTTTACGTAGCGGCACTTCGAGGAACGACCGTTTTGGAGTTTGATCTTGCGACAGAAGAGTACCGCGCAATTGTCGAAGACGTCGGGCGTGTGCGGGATGTGTGGATTCACGGAGACGACCTCTACTTTGTCTCGAACAACACAGATGGCCGAGGCAACCCGAGTGACAACGATGACAAATTATATAAATTGACACTTGAGTAGAAACTTGCGCGTTCCGGTTGGCGTCCTTTGTTTGAGGAGGCTTGCCGGGGCTTTTTTATGCGCCGATTAGTTTCCATAACATCACTTGGGGCGCTAATGGGGTCAAGTCGGGCGTTAATGGAACCGACTCGGTCGCTAAATGAGCCGACTCGGTCGTTAATTCACCACTTTCGGGCGTTAAACACTCCACGAAACTCGTCACATAATTGTAACTGTATACCCGGCTACCCTATGATAAACTAAGTGCACCACCTGTAAGGAGGAAATTCCATGAAAACAAATCAAAAAGTCATGCTCGCCACACTGGCTCTAGCAGTCGTCATCGTGGGCATCGTCCTTTATATGAACAGAGATACCGGTACAACGGCAACTGAAGTGCCGCAAGAAACAGAACGAGTCTACCCACCTACAGAAGGGCAACCGATGCTTGGGGATGCGGATGCACCAGTTGAAATCGTAGAGTTTGGCGATTACAAATGTCCATCTTGTAAGCAGTGGGGAGAGACGATCTACCCGAAACTGGTCGAGGATTACATTGAGACTGGGAAAGCAAACTTGAGCTACATTAATGTTCTTTTCCACGGAGAAGAATCAGTCATTGCTTCTCTAGCTTCTGAATCTGTTTTCGAACAAGACCCTGAAAACTTCTGGGCATTCAATAAAGCTGTGTACGATGCACAACCTGCTTCGCAACAACATGACGAGCCATGGGTGACGATTGATAAGATGGCGGAAATTGCTGAAGCGACAGCTCCTGGAGTTGACATCGATAAGATGCGCACCGACATGGCATCTGAGGAATCTGCTATCGTGCAGGAAGTTACACGTGACAATGAACTTGTGAAGGAATTTGGTGTACCGTTTACGCCGACCATTTACGTCAACGGTGTGTTCCTAGAAGATCCGTTTGATTATGAGATGATTGCGATGCTGATCGAACAAGGGCAGACGAACAATGACTAAATCGACGCGTGAAGGATTCATTGAAAATTATGCATTGTATTTTGCATGGGTAGTGGCATTAGTGGCAACGCTTGGTAGTTTATACTTCAGCAATATCCGAGGGTTTGTACCGTGTGAATTGTGTTGGATTCAGCGAATCTTCATGTATCCACTGACGATTGTACTGGGGATTGCAGCATTCACAAATGATGTAAGGATGCGTTTGTATGTGCTGCCACTCACGATTATTGGCGGGAGCATTTCGCTGTATCATTATCTCGTGCAAAAAGTACCTGGATTTGCGAACATCAAACCCTGTGTGCAAGGCGTTCCGTGTAACGTTCAGTACATCAACTGGTTCGGGTTTGTGACGATTCCGTTCCTCGCATTAACAGCGTTCACATTGATTACAATCATTTTATTTGTATTGCATTTCAAATTAAAAAAAGCGTAACAAAAAAGCTGTTGACTCACTAATGGTCATCAGCTTTTTGATTTATAAATCGCACACCGATACTCGTTAAGCCGTTGTCTTGTGCTGCGCGAATGTTCCGGACATAAGGTTTGCCAGACGACCGGAAGTGGCACGCCCATGATTTCACGGTAGGTATCGATGGGTGTTGCACCTTTCCATAGACCTTTCGTACGCAGCCACGCAATTTCTGATAAAAAAGACGCGATAAAGAGGTCAATGGGTGCAGAATGGCGTATACTTAAGAAAATTGTTCAAGTGGGGGAATTACGATGCATGCGTTAGTGATTGGTGCGACAGGTGCCACAGGGAAAGACTTAGTCGAACAGCTTTTGGCGGATTCCGAAGTGGAACAAGTCAGCTTGTTCGTGCGAAGAGACCTTGGACTTCGCCATGACAAACTCCATGCCCACACGATTGACTTCGACCGACCACAGCATTGGCATCAACTCGTGAAGGGAGATGTGCTATTCTCCTGCTTGGGAACGACCATTAAAGCAGCGGGGAACCAAGACGAGCAGTGGAAAGTCGATTATGACTACCAGTATCAATTTGCCGATGCTGCGAGTGCGAACGGCGTCCCTCGTTACGTTTTGGTTTCCTCGACGGGTGCGGATTCGAACTCCCGCGTGTTTTATTCCCGTATGAAAGGGCAGCTTGAAGAAGCGGTCAAGAAATTGCCGTTTGATGCCATCACGATTTTGCAACCACCTATACTCGACCGAAAAGAGAGCGACCGGGTAGGTGAAAAGTTTGGTTTGAAGGCCATTCAACTAGTGAATAAACTAGGTCTTGCGAAAAGTCAGAGACCACTTCCAACAGATGAACTTGCTGCGACAATGATTCGTGCTGCCAAAGACAACACTACAGGAATCACGGTATGGTCCGGCGAAGATGTACGAACGCCACATCAAGTTTAGATAGCAATACCCCACAGAGAATGCTTCTGTGGGGCTTTTTTTCATTCTTTTATAACAAGGCCAAATAAAGTCGCAAACTGTAATGCTTGCATCGGCGAGACATGACTTCCCTTTATTTCTTCAAGACCCACTTTGAGCTGGGTGAAGTGATTCGAGCTCAAGTCAATTCCTGCTAAAGAGGTCTGCTCAAATGTCACTTCTTCTAATGAACAGTCTGCGAATGCTACAGTCTCAAGCAGTGTGGAATAGAAGTGGGCGAAGTCGAGCTTACACGACTCAAACCTGCTAGTGCGAAGTTTTCCAGACCCAAATAGGGCATAATCCATCACGCACGTCCCGAACCGCACATCGTGCAGATGCGACTCTCCAAACTCGACACCCGTCATTCGGCAATTGAGAAATTCCACGCGTGTTAACGTGCATTTAGTGAGTGTGACGTTGGAAAAATCACAGTTCTCAAAACGTACATCTTGCCAGTCTGCTTGTAAAAATTCACTCTCTGTAAATGCACAGTTGGTGAACATACTATTTTCAATATGTAAGCTTTTGTAGGTCGTTTCTTGCATTACTTCGTCTGATAAAGCAGCATTGTAAACCTCAGGGTCTTCATGAAGAGGGATTGCAGCAAGCTTGGTTTCAAGAAGGGAATTCGCAAAGCGCGGAGGCTGGATCATCTAGTTATCATCTCGTTTCCTATTTTTATTTAGCGTAGCATATTTACTCCGAAAGAGAAATTTCGAATCAAAACATTTATCTTGAATTCAAGATAAATGGAGCGTATACTAAACTTACAAGAACAGGAAAGGAAGAAACCGCATGAAAAAACAAACAGCAGGTATTCATCACATTACAGCAATCGTCGGCCATCCACAGGAAAATGTAGATTTTTATGGACGCGTACTCGGGCTGCGTCTCGTAAAAAAGACAGTCAATTTCGATGATCCGGGAACGTATCACCTGTACTTTGGAGACAAAGGTGGCCGTCCGGGAACAATCATAACTTTCTTCCCATGGGTGAATGCTTACCAAGGGACGATTGGAGACGGGCAAGTTGGCGTAACGAGCTATGCTGTTCCCGTCGGTAGTCTTCCGTTTTGGGTGAACCGATTGGCATCTGAAGCAATTCCATTTAAAAAAGCAATGCGATTTGGCGAAAATGTTGTGCAATTCGATGACCCACATGGCCTTCACCTAGAATTAGTTGAAAGAGCAGCGGGTGCTGATAACGAATGGACAATCAGTGATGTAACTCCGGACGTAGCTATCAAAGGATTTGCAGGTGCGACATTGTATTCGACAAATCCAGAAGCGACTGAACGCACGTTGACCGAAGTGATGGGGCTAGAAAAAATCGCAGAAGAAGGGGATTACCGACGCTTTACGTCGTCAGCTGATATTGGCAATACTGTTGATTTGAAACTAGTGACGGGTGTTGTCGGTACAATGGGTGTTGGGACTGTTCATCACATTGCGTGGCGTGCAGAAGACGACGCGGATCACAAAGAGTGGCAGGCGTATGTCTATGACAAAGGCGAGCAAGTGACGGATATCAAAGACCGCAATTATTTCAATGCTATCTATTTCCGGGAAGCGGGAGAAATTTTATTTGAAATTGCAACAGATCCACCAGGCTTTGCGTATGATGAGTCTTTGGAAACAATGGGTGAACAGTTAATGTTGCCGGCTCAGTATGAGCAGTACCGGTCACGCATCGAAGACCGCTTGATTCCGATTTCTGTACCCAAACAGTCCAACTAGGAGGTAGTGCGATGCTTTCTTTTGATCCAAACGCGCAGACAGAACGTGAAAATTACAAGTTATTGATTGGCAGTATCATTCCTCGACCGATTGCTTTTGTCACGACGGACTCTGGAAATGGTGTCATGAATGGCGCGCCATTCAGTTATTTTTCCATTGTTTCGTCTAACCCGCCGATGGTTTCTCTTTCTATACAGCGACCTGCTTCGGGTCACAAGGATACGGCACGCAATATTTACAGGACAAAAGAGTTTGTTGTGCATATTGTCGACCGGGACAATGTTGAAAAGATCAATGAAACGGCTGCTAGTTTGGCGCCAGATGAGAGTGAGTTAATTCGTGCAGGACTCACTCCAGTAGCTAGTGAAGTGGTTGCTGTTCCAGGAATCCGAGAAGCAAAAGTGCGTATGGAATGTCGACTTGTCGAAGCCATTCCATTCCATGAAGGCGATGCCGGTAGCGATTTACTGATTGGTCGTGTCGTCCGTTTTCATATAGATGAAGAGATTTATAGCAATGGACGTATCGATCCGAGAGCTTTGAATGCGGTAAGTCGCTTAGCCGGAACCAGCTATGCAGAGATTGGTGAAATCTTTTCAATGGATCGTCCGAAATAATAAAAGCCCCAACTTTTCACTGTCAACAGGCAGATGAGGGGTGGGGGTTTTTCTAGTGTCCGCAAACATGAATTCAATGTCCGAGAAAGGTAGGTTCAATGTCCGCAAAACCGAATTTAATGTCCGCGTAAACGGGCAATGTCCGCAAACATGAATTCAATGTCCGAGAAAGGTAGGTTCAATGTCTGCAAAACCGAATTCAATGTCCGCGTAAACGAGCAATGTCCGCAAACATGAATTCAATGTCCGAGAAAGGTATGTTCAATGTCTGCAAAACCGAATTCAATGTCCGCGTAAACGAGCAATGTCCGCGTAAACGAGCAATGTCCGCAAACATGAATTCAATGTCCGAGAAAGGTAAGTTCAATGTCCGCAAAACCATATTCAATGTCCGCGTAAACTTTCATCCCCAGAATAAACCTATCTAGTCTTCTGAAAATCAATTTTTTTAATCCACAACTTAAAGGAATTCTAATTGGTAAATACTGTTGATGAATAAAGGGTGGGTGTGTATGATGGAAGAAAGATGGGAAGTGGCGAGCAACTATGTGGGAAACTAATTATATACATACTGATCGTGGATTATTTGAGTATTTCACATATGGACATGGAGAACCAATGGCGGTTACACATCATTACAGTGAATATAATTCGAACGGAAATTTATTTGGGGCAGCATTTGCTGAACATTATAAAGTCTACCTAATCAATGTCAGAGGTGCTGGAAAATCTGAGAGAGCTGTGCATGAAGATGAGTTTAGTATGTTGGAAACTGTAAAAGACTTAGAAGCAATTCGTAAAGCACTGGATTTAAACAAATGGGGATTTGCGGGGCATTCAACAGGCGGCATGCTTGCGCTCGTTTACGCAATTCAATTTCCTGACTCGTTAACTAAAATTATTGTGGGTGGGGCAGCGGCTTCAAAAGCGTACGGAGAACATCCAGATTGTATATACAGTACCCAAAATCCAAATTACGAACGGATTGTTTATATTATGGATCGGTTAAGTCAAGATGAAGTCCCTCTTGAAGAACGACAAAAGCTAGGATACGAGTGGGCTTTGATGTCCTACCATTTGGAAGAGAATTTAAAACGTTCTATGACAAAGCCAAACAGTGGAAAAACATGTGGGCCAAGACTTGATTACTTCCGAAAAATAGAATATCCGAACTTTGACCTCACAAAACAACTACAGGAAATCGTAGTGCCAACGTTTGTATATACAGGAACTTATGATTCCCAATGTCCACTTGTCTTTGGAAAAGAAATCGCTGCAGAAATACCGGGTGCAACATTCTGGGAGTTCAAGAACAGCAATCACTTTCCATTCGCTGAAGAGGAAGAGAAATTTGGTAGCTTCGTGAAAGAGACCAGCACGAAATAATTCTGATAGGAGTGAGAATGTGAAAGGACTATCATTCATCGATGATTTGATTGGCGCAGTTCTCGACTTACTCAAACTAGTAGCGTACTTTTTCGTAGGAGCTATAGGAGTTTCCATCGTTCTTTACTCAATCACCGGAATTTTCAATTTCATCGCACTATTTCTATAAAAAACAAAACCCCAGGATTTCTCGAGTGAGAGAATCTTGGGGTTCTTTTGATTAACAACTATAAAGCTAGTAACTTCACTTCACCAGCAGCTTCCAAATGAGTGATCATATCCTGCCAAGCTTGTGGCTTCTCAGACAAGATGGCATAATACATCTTCAAGAAATCTGCAATTTCTGCTCCTGGAACGGACTCAAGGTCTGCAAAAGGAAGGAAGCAGAAATCCAGTTCGGTCACTGCGTCGCCTTCATTCGTCCAAGAGGGATGTACGTATGTGAAGTCTAATTTCTTAAATCCAAGATGCGCCAAAACTTCACGACGAACAAACGGATTCATCGCCTGCAGCCCACCAAAGTCGTGGCGCTCCGCACGGTACGGGTCATAAATCTCCGCAAACACGCCAATTAACTCGATGCCATGTTCAAACGATAAATGCATCAAATCTTCATGACGTTTCTTCGCTAGGAACGGACCAACGCCAAGCCCCTCTTTTCCAATCAATGTGAAATCTGTCATGGATAATTTGCGGTCCGGATAGAAACGATATTCCGTCGCGCCCACTACTTCGCCGTCTTCAACAGCTACAAACATACGAATCGTCGGATCTTGTAGGGGACCTTCCCATAAACTATATTCAAGTACTTCTTCTGCAGGAAACACATCCTGCATCAACTTGTGCATTTTCGGAAACAATGGGTCATTGATTCCAGAAATCTGTACATACTCCATCTCAAATCGCTCCTTTTTTGGTGAAGAAATTATACGCGCACGTTGCGGTTGGCAGTTACCCAATCCGGTGTCGGCAACGTCTCTGTCTCGACTTTCCCGAGGTCAGGGTACAAATCAAAACGACGGTCGCGCCACGTAGTTACAGAACCATGTTCGCGTACTTCATAGAGAAGTGAAAGATCAAGGTCCGCTGTGATGACCATATCGTTGTTGATTTCGCCTTTCACAAGGATGCCGTCTTGTGGGAACGGGACATCATTTGGTGTGATAACTGCTGCTTCTCCAAAGTTTCCACGCATAAAGTCGACTGTCGGAAGAGAACCGACTGTACCTGTTGTGACCACATACACCTGATTTTCGATTGTACGAGCGTGACTAGTGTAGCGCACTCGGTTGAATCCGTGGCGATCATCTGTGCATGAAGGAGAGAAAATTACGTCCGCGCCCATACCCCGAGCCATTCGGACAACCTCTGGAAACTCAATGTCGTAGCACGTGATCATTGCGATTTTGCCTTTAGGCGTTTCAAAAATACGTAGTGATTCGCCAGGTGTGATTCCCCAGTCAGCTACTTCTGTTGGTGTCAGGTGAAGCTTTGCCTGTTCGCCGATATGCCCATCTGGAGAGAACAAATGAGCCACATTGTAGACCTTGTCACCCTTTTGAGTAACATGCGTTCCACCAATGATATAAACGCCATGCTGCACAGCCAAACGTGAAAACAGTTCACGATACGCGTCAGTATAAAGTGTGAGATTTTGAAATGGTTGGCCTTGCCCCGTGTCGGAGATCGACAACAACTGGGTCGTGACAAATTCCGGGAATAAAATAAACTCTGTATTGAACTCAACTGCCGTTTTGACATAGTGTGTCACTTGGTCGGCGAACTGTTGAAAGTTTTGAATAGTATGAAGATGATATTGAACAGCAGAAACGCGTAGTTTCAAGGTGAAAACCCCCTTACTCAAAGTGTTTGCTCGATGAGCGCAATGAGAAAAGAATACCACATTCTAGCAAGAAGTAAATCAAAAAAACTTGAACTTTCTAAGACTTTTTTTGTCTGTTTCGGTATGCTGAATAAAACACGAACTAAAGGAGGAAACGGCATGAACTTTTCACAAGTGATGAATGAACTAGAAAGTCTCGGAACGGAACGGACGAAAAAGCTTTATATGGGGAATGGTGCAAAAGAGCCGTTGTTTGGTGTAGCAACTGGTGCTATGAAGCCGATGAAGAAAGTGATTAAACGAAACCAGCCGCTTGCAGAAGAATTGTACGCAACAGGAAATTACGATGCGATGTATTTCGCAGGTGTCATTGCAGATCCAGACGCGATGACTGCAGAAGATTTCGACCGGTGGATGGAGACCGCCTATTTTTATATGTTGTCCGATTTTGTAGTGGCCGTTACTTTATCAGAAGCATCAATCGCTCAAGAAGTCGCGGATACTTGGATTGAAAGTGGCGAGGAGTTGAAACGCTCTGCTGGATGGAGTACGTATTGCTGGCTACTCGGCAACCGAAAAGACGAAGAATTCGATGTCGAGAAGATTAGTCGATTGTTAGATGTCGTGAAGATGACAATCCATTCCGCACCACCACGCGCACAATCGTCTATGAACAACTTTGTGTATACAGTTGCCATCTCTTTCGTCCCGCTTCACGAAAAGGCCCTTGAGGTGTCACGGGAAATCGGGCAGATTGAATTGGAGCGACCAGGGAAAAAAACCGCTGTATTGGATGCCACAGCGACAATCGAGAAGTGGATGACGCGTGGGAAGCTTGGCTTTAAGCGGAAATATGTAAGGTGTTAAGTTAGCGATGAAAATAAAAGTAGGCAAACCGAACTATTTTGAATAAACTGGTAGTATATGAAACTTCCGACAAACAAATTCGTATGAAGGAGTAAAAGGTATAAATAGAGAGGAAGAGGGCCTATGTTGAATCGGAAACTTGAGGTTGCTGCTCTGGCCGTAGTAATTGGCTATTTCTTAGTACCGTTTATTTTTAGTGAGTGGCGGACAAACTTTTTCACGATTGGGCTTGTGGTTTCAGCATTTGCAGTGCCTTTTGTTTTTCTAATTGGCATTCCATTCTCCTGGTTGTTACAGAACAAACTTACAAACCCCGTATTATCCCTTGTATTACATGGTATTGTCGGGGGGATGATTAGCGGATTGTTTGGTTTATTCGTTGTTCAAGGAATGGGATTCCTACTATTTTTCATGGCCGGATTGATTTATGCTGCCCTCTTTGCTCTACTTGATTATCTACTTCAAAAAACTCGTTTCTATAAGAAACATTCCGAGGTGGAAGTGGGATGAGGGAGGAGCGTAGAGCGGCACTTGGTATGTTCGGCGGATTTATTGGATTGCTTGCATCAGTAGGTGTATTCTTTGACAGTGCATTATCCGGACACAGTTTGTTAGAACCCGTGCAAAACTTTCAAACGCTTCCTAATGCGCTTGCTGTAGTGCTGGTAGTTGCTTTCTTTATTGCTTGGATGAGTGATAACTTTGATAGCATGCGGCCTGTTTACGTCGCAATTTCCGTGGGAGTCGCGGCGAGTCTTCTCCTTTTTCCGATCATTCAGCCGGAGTACACGTTTGTGGAGGCAATGGAGATCGTGGAGAACGTGCATAACGAGGAAGCGGAATCCGTAAGTGTCGAAATCGAGCAGCCTTCCGGAATCAATTATTATCTTATACATACAAAAACAGGTGGTCAGTTTAAAGTGGATCCTTATTCTGGAGAGAGTGAGGAGATGCAGAGGGTGGCTGAAGAAAGTGGAGTGAAATAAATGAGAGTGATTACGTTTATTTTTGGGCTAGTGGGTGTAGTGAGTGCACTTGCGTATTTAATTACTCAGACTGATATATATTACACGATATTCATGTTCACAATGCCATATATAGGGGCAATAACAGCTTTAAATGAATGGAAAGCAGGGAGAAAAGTTAACTCTATTCTATTTATTATTGTTAGTGTAACGTCTCTTTTGGTTTTAGGTGATCTCATATTCGATTTTATATAAGGAGTCGATTCAATGATTCGTTTAGCTAGGCCAGAAGATGCGGAAGCTATGGTAGCTATCCAAAAAGAAGTTTTAACAGAAGAAATTTATTTTGTCTCTACTATAGATGAATTCCACCAGACGGTTGAAGGGCAACGCGAGTGGATTCAAGCAAAACAAGAGCATCCGAATGAAGTGCTGTTTGTTGCGGAGGAAGACGGTGAAGTTGTCGGTTGGTTGGTTTTTCAAACGGAAGGTCGAATAAAAGTCAGGCACACTGGGAAGTTTGGTGTAATGATCAAGCAAGAAGCTCGCGGTCAAGGTTATGGGAAGCAGTTGGTCCAGGGACTGATTGACTGGGCGCATGCCCACCCAGTGATTGAGAAGATTTCGCTATTTACTTTCGCATCGAATACCCGAGCAATTGCGCTCTACAAGCAACTCGGTTTTGTGGAAGAAGGCAGAAAGCTAAAAGAATATAAGTTGGCGGATGGCACCTATCTTGATGATGTGCTGATGGCCAAGTTTGTTTGACACCTCATTTTGGGGTGTTTTTTTGTGTGTAGAAAACAAATCCAAGGCTTTTTGTACTGTTGCTCGGTGCATTTCAAAGATCAAGTGCTGAGATTTGCTTGTGGGTAATTGCTTCGTCGCTCTACTGGCGATTTGCGTCGCTAGATTATGAGTTTTCGTCGCTGAAACCGGAACAATCGTCGCTGAAGGACACGGGTGAGGGCTATTCGTCGCTAAAATGGCGATTTGCGTCGCTGGATCATGAATTTGCGTCGCTATAATCGGAGGAATCGTCGCTAAGGCGCGGGGGTGAGGGCTATTCGTCGCTAGGATGATGATTTTCGTCGCTGGATTATGATTTTACGTCGCTAGAATCGGAGGAATCGTCGCTAAGGCGCGGGGATGAGGACTATTCGTCGCTAGGATGATGATTTGCGTCGCTGGATCATGAATTTGCGTCGCTAGAATCGGAGGAATCGTCGCTAAGGCGCGGGGATGAGGACTATTCGTCGCTGGATTATGAATTTTCGTCGCTGAAATCGGAACATTCGTCGCTGGAGGACAGGTATCAATAGTAAAGAAAATAAATAGGATAAAACGTACAAGAAATTGTACAAAATAATGATTCCTGCATATACTAAAGAAAAAGGAATGGAGGAATTGAAATGGCTATCCATGCTTATACTGTCAGTGATTTTCGAGAAAATCTAAAAGCAATCACGGACGATGTGATTGATTACAATGAGACAGTGATTATCACGCGTCCTAAAAAACGTAACGTCGTGATGATTTCAGAAGCTGAATACAATTCATGGCAAGAAACACTCTATTTATTGGAATCAGATGCGAACCGAAATGCACTCCACGAATCCTTAGAACAAGCAAAAAATCAGAGCACAAAAGTTCTTACGCCAGAAGAGTGGGAAAAACAGAAGCGACAGTTTGAAGAAGAGGGATGAAAAAGTTTAACCTGGAGTTTACATCTAACGCATGGGAAGAATATGTTTCATTGCAAACAGAAGATAAAAAGACACTGAAACGAATCAATAAACTTATTGATGCAATCCTGAGAGACCCTTTTGATGGAATTGGGAAGCCAGAGCCACTGAAGTTTCACCTGACAGGAGCTTGGTCACGAAGAATTGATGACACCAATCGCCTTGTTTATATAGTGATGACCGATAAAATTCAAATTATTCAAGTGAAATATCATTATTAAAGCGCCGGGGAATCCCCCAGCGCTTCTTTTAATAGCGGTAATGTGTGGACACTGCGTCAAACAGACCGGCTTTTTTCAGGTACTCGATTGGTGCTAAGAATGTAATCGTGACAACACCTGGGTGACGCCCGATCTCGATTGAACCTGTGATGGTCGTGCGGTTCATGATTTCTGGAACTGTCACGCCGAATAATTCTGCAGCTCGCTCTAGACCATTTTCAGTTGCTAGGTTTAGGTTCGAACCTGACCCCACTACTGAGATTGGAAGCGATTCTTCCAGCTTCTCGATGTTCCATTGTTTTGCGATTGCTTCTGCATTCTTGCGTTCCTGTTCTGTAAATGGTTTAGCTGTATACGGAAGGTCTTCTTCGTTTGGAAGCAGGATTGGACCGTCCAAGTTAGCGTTTTTGATGACATGTACTTGGAGGTGAACAATTCCAGAGACGTCTGCAGTGTGCCCTGCGATTTCGCCATCGCCTTGCATCGCGTGCATATCTCCTAAATAAATTCCGCCACCGGGAACTTTGACCGGACAGATCAATGTGGCACCCGCACGAACGCGGCTGATATCCATATGTCCATCAGTGCGATGTTCTTTCAACTCATCTTCCGTCACTTTGTAATCATGTGGCGCACCGACTAGGAATGACCCAAAGTCACCAGCATTATGGGAGTCTGGCATAGGGCGAGACGGAGTAGTTCCAAGCTGTCCGAGGAAAGGACGCATGCGCGCAACGACACCCACTAGATCGTGAGGCGCGAATGTGACAATCGGATTCTGCACAGAATTTTCCGGAGTCTGCATGTAGTGACGGCCATCGTGTGCAATGGTCTCCGCCGCTTCTTTTGATACCGTGACACCCACGTCCCCGTGTTCACTGAAGCCGATTGTATACCCGTTTGTGAAGACGAATGGTGTAACATCTGCATCACAATTCGCACAACGGATAGCTTCCTGGCCGATTCCTTTAATGACCGTATCCGGATACATCGTTCCGCAACCCGGGCATTTTACAGCGACAAATGGATCGCCTAAAAAGCGTCCTTCCACAGGAGCATCATTTCCGGAAGCGGTTGCAAGAGAGGTCACACGAATCGAATGGATTTTCACAACAATGGCATCTCCGGGTTCTGCTCCTTCTACATAAACAGGTTTTGTAACTTCATGGCCTCCACGGATGCAAGGCGTAATCATTGGTCCCCAGCATCCAGGTGCTGTGTTGGCGATAATATGGCCACCATCACGAACGGGTCCCAGCATTTCTTTTTGTGGGTCGAGTACACCATCAATAAATGTATTCACGAGAAGAGTATCTGTTGCTTTTTGCATTTCATTTCCTCCTTCGTAGTATCTGAAAATTCAGTTTTAGTATAGCTCGAAATCGAGATATAGTCATGTGAAGTGTACTATGAATTTCTTGGAACTTTGACTGGAATCAATCGTATGAAAGGAGATACAATGAAGCTGAGGTGGTTAAGGATGAATAAGATAGGTGTGGGGATTGCGGTTGTGGCGTTAATCAGTATTATTGCGTCGTACATAATCGATAATCCGTTTTTAGATATTTTGTCGACGTTGTTGTTGATGACGTTGTTTACAGTGTCGGCGATTGATGCACGTCGGAATAACAAAAAAGGGGCGTTCATTTTCTATTCGGTGATTGCTCTGTTGGGCGCAGTCGTTTTAGGGTTTGAGATTTCAGCGCTTTAATACACTAGTTAAATTTAGGATAGAAAGAAGACAGTAGCTTCTCCACTTAACACTAAGAGGAACTACTGTCTTTTTGTGAGGTATTTAAGTATCTCTTAAAACTCGTCTTCGGTGGATTCATTATAAATATCAAATTCAAATGGTGCGCCTATCTTATTTGCGAACCCAGCAAGTTCTGGAGAAATTATTAAACCTCGCGTCTGAGCAGTTTTGAAATTTATGACCCCAACGAGTTTACATTCTAACTTGTACCTTTCTTTATACAAGTTAATAGTATCTACTGAGTTATGTAGCTTAGCTACTATCGTTTCGATTACTTCATCCGGATGATCCGTATTCACATAGTCGCTGCCTAATTCCCACGCAGTTTCAAAGCGCGTATGTTTTGTTTTACCTCTAATAAATTCTTCACCTTGTCTATGGGCTTCTGTCGGAGAAACTCCCATTGCTTCTGTAAATTCTTCGAGTGGAAATTCATCTCCGTAAATGACAAAATAGCCCCTTGTTTCTGTGCAATATGTCTGCATTTCAATCAGCTCCTAATCTCTTTGATATAGTCAAGAATGGCTTTCTAAAACCATGATCATTTCTTCATCACCAGTGCATCCATCCAAACTATACCGAATCGAACTTTGCGTTTCGTCTTTGATCATTCCTTCGCAAGTAAATGTCTCGACGATCTGTGTCCCAAACCCATCTCGTCGCGTATCGTGAGTAAAAGTGAACAGATCCTCAGAAAAAGAAATGTTCTTTAGTACAGGGGCTCCTTCCTCAGTATAGGAAATGATGCGAACTTGGTCGGATTGATGGGTCTCAATATTCGATAAAAAATCATTCAGACGTTCAAGATTTGTAATGTCTCCGTGTGTATCCACAATATCTTCAGAAGTTATCTCTAATGGTTCAATTGTGGAAGGATCCACTTTTTCAATCTCTCCTTCATAACCGGAATCACACCCGATAAGCAAAATGCAGATAGTTAGTACGAGGCATTTTCTCTTCATAAGTACCCCCATTATTTTCATGAATTATGGAAATTATTACTTCCAAATAGTTTCTCATTTTTCAAACTTCCTGTCGACATTTTCCAAATGATACGAAATAATTGAAGAAGATAATTGTAACCAAATTCAACCAAATAAGGTTTACTCATCAAAAGGAGGGACTTGTCTTGAAAAGAAGTATTCTAGTTTTATGCATGATGTTGTTTTCTATGTTGCTTCCATACTTTACCCCGACAGCTTCGGCATGTAGCTGTGTGGAACCATTCTCAGTACAAGAAGAACTAGAAAGCAGCGCACTTGTGATTTTGGGAACTGTACGTGAAATCAAGCAATCAAGTAGTGCAGGTAACAAAGAAGTCCTAGTTGAAGTATCTCGCATATTTAAAGGAGAGACGCAATCGCAACAAATTATTGTGACTGCTGGTGACTCTGCAGCATGTGGCTTTGAATTTCAACAAGGTCTGGACCATTTGATTTATGCACGAGATGTTGGAACCGGCTATACGACAGGTCTTTGTGATCGAACAACACTTGCTTCCTCAGCAGCCGACGATTTATCAATCCTTGGTGAAGGGCAGTTGCCTGATGAACAAGTGGACCTTTCCTTGGACCGCACTCCCATTAGTTTTTGGTTAATAGGAATTCCTTTTTTAATTGGCATAGGCATAATCGTTTATTATTTTATGAGAAGACAAAAATCATAATGGTCGGCCGAACTCGGTCGATTTTTTATTTTACAGAAAGGTGAGAGAAAGGTGACAGGCACCATTTGGAATCAACATCCATTTGGTGCCTGTCACCTTTCATTTTTTATTTTGGCATCTATGGTAAATACTACAAATTTAGTATACTTAGTGAACGGAAAGAAGTGGAGGGGGACTACAATGGAGTTTTATCAACTGTTGGCTGGTGGGGCAGTGGTGCTTATAATTTACTCGATCTTAATTTATTTGTTAAAAAAAAGATGGGGTTTAAAAGGCGACCCACCAACTACCTATTCCAAATTACATAAAGATCTTCGTTTAGGATTAGCAGTCGTAGCGATTTTAGGAATTCTCTTTATTGGTTTTGGACAAGCGGACTCGCAAAATCGATTACCACTTCTAGCTATTCCATTTGTGGTTTCAGTGCTTCTGGAGGCACTCAACATTTATATGCAAATAAAGCATGGGGAGAATCCCAAATGGATAGCAATCTCTTGGATTTCGCTCTTTACAATGATGGGTATTTTTATCGCTACTATTATTGTATGGATGACTATGTCCACAAATTAAATTGAATAACTAGGAATAATTATATTATAAAGATATAAAACAAGGTGACAGGCACCATTTGGAATCAACATCCATTTGGTGCCTGTCACCTTCCATTTTTTATTTTGTCATCTATGGTAAATACTACAAATTTAGTATACTGAGTGAATAGTAAGAAAATAGAGAGGGGATTACAATGGAGTTTTATAAAATAGCTGTCGCAGCTACAGTATTATTCTTTTCGTATTTAATAATAGTATTTTATTTAAAAAGAAAATGGGGTCTAGAAGGGAACACACCACTTGCTTATTCGAAAACACATAAAATAATACGATTTAGTATTACGGGTTTAGCAGTAGCACTCATATTATTTTTCGGTTTACGCAGCATCACTGAAGAAAGACCATTTCCTATTATGTTCTTTCCAATCGCAGCTTTCTTTATCATAGAGTTAGTCAATATCTACATGCAGAAAAAGCACGGTGAAAATCCGAAATGGGCAGTGATTTCCTGGGTGACTGTAGGATTTATTGTCCTACTGTTCATTGGAGCGGTCTATATCTGGATCACTACTCTAGCTTACTAAAACATAGTCTGAAACAAATTTTGCTACCAAATACATATGCCGCGCCTTCAGAAAGCGACCCCGGAACGGAACTCAACTCAAAGTATCTTAACTTCTATAGTTCTTGAATCATCTCAACACGATTGCCAAACGGATCGCGGAACTCAAACCGGTCATAGCCAGGGATGGGAATCCCACTTAACGCTTCGATCCCTGCTTGATCGAGTACTTGCTTCCAGTGTGCTAAATCAGAAACAAGATAAGCAAGATGGGCTTTTGTCGTGGAACGATCGAACCCTTCTTCAGCACCGACGTGCACTTCCTGCGTGCCAACTTGTAACCAGAACCCACCTCGACCTTGTAAGGATTCAGGTTTTGGGATTTCCGGAAGACCGAGCAGTTCACTATAAAATGCTTTTGCTTCTGCCTCTTTTCCCGAAGGTATGGTAATTTGAGCATGGTGTAAGCCAAGTATCATGTAAAATTCCCCCTTTGTTCTTTCAGTATGACAGACCACGGGCTCGTATAAAACGATAAAAGTTCCAAAAAGAGGAACTCTTCTTGCTTTTGTCCGTATGAAAGTTACAGATAGTTAATTGAACGTCCATTCAAACAGAATTGAGGTAACGACTATGCACTATCTTCTACTATCTTTACAACTACTCATCAGCGGAGGCATTCTCTACTGGCTGTGGATTCCAAACTCATTGGTAACACAATTAGTTGCTGCAGTTGCGTTACTCGTCTTTATTTTGACGGCTACAAAACTGCTTCATGACATCGTCGCAGATGAACCAAAGCCGACAGCAGAACTATTTTTTAAAAAGACTAAAGGGGGAAATTAAATGTTTATTGCTCTATTTTCGATTGTATTTTTAGTGTTCGTCGTCATTTGGATTGCGGCAATCACTCAGTCTATTAAAAACCGATGGAATCTTGAATCGACAATTGACTTCAGTAAAGTTCTTATTCAATTTGGCGGTATATTTTCGATTGTTTCGTTGATTGGGACTTCAGTAGATGTGTTTGTATTCTCATGGATTTTTGAATTGTTCTTAGCAGGTATTATATTTGGAGTTCTGACTATGTTCACCGGTTTGTTTTCCTATACAGCTATTTTTATGGCGATCCAAGACGAAGCTAGCAATGTGTCCATTCAAGAACAGGAGCTTCATATAGACGCTACGTTGAAAGATGAACCTTCTCAGTGAAGGGGCTTTTAAATGGATGTATCGAACTTCATACTTGCAGTGGTTCTGACCCTGTTAGCACTGTATCTAATTCGAGTTACAGTGAAACGCTACTTTGAATTACCTAAAAGAGAAGCAGGGGTTTATTACACACCTACGCACAAGTATTTACACTACACTTTGAATACGATTATTGTTTTGGTTCCACCTATTGCTTCTTATTACGCTGTCGGTCAAGGTCCAACGATTCCAGTACTAGCATTCATGGTTTCAGCTCTTGTTGCATTTACACTTGGCGCTATTCGAATTTTCATGGAGTGGAAGCATGATGAATACCGCATCCTTTACAAGGCATCTCTCGTCGAAGGAGTAGGATCAATAGCCGTCTTAGCACTTTTTGCAGCCGTTTTGATAGAAGATGTTGGTCTCCAGTGGTTTTCAATTTAACAGTAAAGGAGTTTACATATGTACACATCAGATAATTTACGTAAATTGCACCCAGTCGTAGAAGACTTGATTGCGAAAAAAGAAACAGCTTGGTTGAACGAGGAGTTATTTCCGACAGATGTCGCACTCTCTTCTTGTTTGTTAAGCGAAGACGATGTGCGTGATGCGGAGCAAAGAATGGAGCGGTTTGCCCCATTTTTTGTGAAGGCTTTTCCAGAAACCGCTGTGACAGAAGGGATTATTGAATCTGAAGTAAGAGAAATCTCTGCGATGCAACAGGCTCTCGTGAACTATTCCGGAAGTAAGATTGCCGGTAAACTTTTCATGAAGTTTGATAGTCATCTTCCGATTTCCGGTTCGATCAAGGCACGTGGGGGGATTTATGAAGTAGTGAAGCATGCCGAAACATTGGCTCTTGAAGCTGGACTGATTCATTTAGAAGATACCTACGAAAAATTCGCTTCAGAGGAATTCAAGAAGTTCTTTTCCAATTACTCGGTCGCTGTAGGCTCAACAGGGAACCTGGGTCTTAGCATAGGCATCATCAGTGCTAAACTCGGTTTCCATGTAACAGTCCATATGTCAGCAGACGCAAAAGAGTGGAAGAAGAATTTGCTACGTGAGAAGGGTGTCGAGGTAATCGAATATGCTTCAGACTACAGTTTGGCAGTAGAACGAGGAAGAGAGCAAGCTGAAAACGATCCGAGTTGTCACTTTGTGGATGATGAAAACTCGACAGATCTATTTCTGGGCTACGCAGTGGCTGGACTTCGTTTAAAACGTCAATTGGCGGAACAAGGAATTGAAGTGAATCCAGAAAATCCGCTTATCGTGTACCTGCCTTGTGGTGTGGGCGGAGGTCCAGGTGGCGTCGCTTTTGGATTGAAACTAGCATTTGGAGACGCAGTGCAATGCTATTTTGCAGAACCGACACACTCTCCGTGTATGACACTCGGTATGGCGACCAATCTTCATGACAAAGTGTCAGTGGCAGATATCGGGCTCGATAACGTGACAGAAGCGGATGGACTTGCAGTCGGTCGTGCTTCTGGCTTTGTTGGAAAGGTAATGAAGCCATTTATGAGCGGCTGCTTCACCGTGTCAGATGCGCGACTTTTTGAATTGATGCACCTCTTTTACGGGGCAGAAGGACTATTCTTAGAGCCATCTGCATTTGCAGGAATGATTGGCCCTGTGATGGTTCCAGGTACAGATGAATCGGCCACACATCTAATCTGGGCTACAGGCGGTGGAATGGTGCCAGAGGACATGCAACAAGTCTATTTGACGAAAGCAAAACAGATGTATTCAACTAGGTCGGGTTCATGAAGTTTTTGAAAGCATTGATGTGGGGGAGTTTTATTCTGTACTTGCTCGTTTTAGGAACTTTGTTGTTTGTGAGTTCTCGACATGGTTATCTCGTTTATGACTATACATTTGCGGAAAAGCTCCGATACAATGCGAACTTTGTTCCGTTTGCGACAATTTCAGATTACATATCCGCCTATCAAAATCAAACATTGAATACAGACATCATTGTGCGTAACTTAGGAGGCAATTTGATCGCCTTCACACCCTTTGGATTGTTCCTACCACTACTATTCGAAAAGCTGCGTAAGATAGGACCCTTTCTACTTGTGTTTATAAGTATACTTACGGGTATTGAAGTGACTCAGTTACTAACAGTTCGAGGAAGTTTCGATGTAGATGATTTTATCTTGAACATTCCAAGTGCACTCCTTGGGTGGGGAATTTTTCATCTAGGCAGTAAAGTATGGGCGAATTGGAGATACGGGGAGGTAGTAAATGACGAAATCCATTAAGCTTTCATTGATAGCCATATATATACTTGTTGCTACTGTAGTGTACGATTCCCTCATCCTTCTTCCAAAAAAAGATGCAATTACTGAATTCCTTCAGGACAATCTGGAATCTATAATGGAGTAAAAGGCCTGTCACTGTACAGGCCTTTTACATTTTCAGAGGCCATGTGTCGTTTGAAGGTCTTTCTAGCAAGGGCTTGGGCAGCTCGGTTTTAAAAAGAAGCAATGTTTTCTTCGAAGGCCAGGTATTTAGTTTCCATAATTCTACTTGTGGCTAATGGAATACATTTAATGGCTAATGGAATAAAAATCATGGCCAATGGAATACAAATCATGGCTAATGAACGCACGCTCACCATTCAACTCTAAGTCACTATCTCGCAACAGTTCCTGTTTTTGTCACTTTTAGTAATAGGAATTCAACAAATTATCTAGAATTTACTAAAGAGACAGAAAGTGAGGCGAAAGCTATGACGAATGACAAACCGGAATACAATGATTTGATTGGTGACATCGTGAAAGAATATGCCAAAACAGGCGGGATGGACAACCTTCCTGGAATGGGTAAACCATTGTCAGAAGAGTATTTGTCAGGGGACGTATTTCAAAACTTTCAACGCATTGCGAAAGAACAAGGCTATAAACCCTATTGGCTTGAGCTCCAACATGCTATACGGGACGACTTGAATAAACTAAATGCCGACATTCAAGCAGGAAAAAAGAAAGACAGCGAACTTCGCTTAAAACAAATCAACGACAAAATCTTTAAGTACAATCAACAATGCCCACCGCCAATGCAAAAGGGGTCTGTTAGACTGGAGTCAATAGAAGCAGCTATAAGCAGATGGACATAATAAAAGGCCGTTTCCCTAAAGGAGCGGCCATTAAAATGAAACTAGTTACGTTAACTATTTGAAATGCGTAGTTATGTGCACATCGGGTATAGTAAAGAGAGGGAAAAAGGAGGAATGCCAAATGGCAAACTACAACGAATTAATTCCAGGAAAGATTTATATAGGCGGCGCAGATGCAGCCAGTGAAGTTGCAGAAAAAGAAAACGTGGATGTCATCTATGATCTTCGTGCAGAGGCTCATGAACGAGGAGAACTATCAACATCTGAGAGTGTCTCACTTCCTCTTATTGAAGACGGGGAAGGACAAGCGAACACCATTAAAAAAGTAGCTCACCAAATCGTAGAAGATTTTGATGCAGGCAAATCTGTTTATTTCCACTGCCAAGGTGGTAGCGGAAGAACAGGAACTGTTGCAGCTGCCGTTCTACTCGAAATGGGACGCGCTTCGACTGTAGAGGACGCCATTCAACAAGTACAAAGTGTCCGAGATTCCGTAAAAGTGAAACCAGAATTCCAAGAAGCTTTGCTTTCTATATATGAACAATAAATTTAGTAGGTAAAGATATTCATTGAATAAATGAAACGCTATTTTCTCATGATAGAAGAGAAAATAGTGTTTTTTCTTTGTCTAAATGATATGTCCCTCTCGCCATTTATTCCGGCGAAATACACCGACTACAAACAACGCCCACATCTGAATCGTCAAAATATAAAGCATCCATGTCGTTGGGTGATCTGTGAAGAACATAAATAAAATAATCGTGTGAATACTAACAGCGAGTAGTGAATACCGCACAACCCCGAGTGAAGCAAAGGTGGCTTGTATCGTCATAAAGAACATCAATAGAAAGAGTGGCAACCAGAACATTGAACTTCCCCCTCACTTTATTTAATTGTACATAAAATTCTAATAAAATGGTATATACTATTTAGTAAAATGGTAAAATGAAGAAAAAGTAGGAGGTTCTGATGAAACGGTATATTGCTCTATGCATTTGTGCATTAGTTGGAATCAGCGGTATTTTAATGATTTCAGCAGAACCAATAGAAGAGCCTTTAAAAGAATGGGAACAGCAACTTCAGCTTCCTAAAACTTACGAAATTATTGAGGCCCACCAACTACCACGTCGGCAACAACTTGCGATCGTGAAAGTATTAGAACCAGACGGCTATCGTCATGTCATGGTACTTGGTCAAAATCGACTGACACATTGGAAGCTAGTAGAAAGCCTGGATCTTGGTGTAGCTACAAAAGACACCATTGGTCAATCTATCGAAGAAGCGTATTTAACTGCAGGGTATATTCAAGCTTCTGATTCCCCTCCAAGCCCAGATTGTATTGAAGTCGCAGCACCAAACGCTACCTATTCTCTCTGGTATCAACTTCAAGGTTCCGGCCTATATGAACAGCACGAGTAACCCACTGGGCCTTGTGCTTTTTTCATGGATTAGATAATGGTACGATAAACCTAAGAAGGGGGAGTCTTTTATGGAATTTCTAACCGTAGCCAACTACAGATTGCTTACAAAACAAATTACAAAACTACTGAATGCACTTTCGACTTCCAAAGATAAAGACGTTATTGCAGCTGTAAAAGGATTGATTGAGACAGACCTTCGCGCTGCCCTTCCACAAACAGATCAGACCGATACAATCGTGCATCAATTGCATCAAGTGACAGACCGTACAGATGCCGATTTATTCCTACATGCAGTCAAATCCTATGTCATTCCGTTCAAAGCTCCGACCGCAGAGGACTTGAAGAAGTTGTTTAAAAAAGAAAAACGTCTTCGGATACCGCCACTCCAGTCCTATGATTGGAAGGAAGTGACCTGCTTATCTTGGAAAGATGGAGGAACACATTGCCAGTACTTTGTGATTGAACAAGAGGGGAAGTGGAAGACACTACAAGGCGTAACAAAGGTAGATACGTTAAAAGGTGTCTGCAGAATTTGTCGCCAGCATACCCTTGTAAATTTATTCACAGCAACTGTCAGAGGAAAGACGGAAGATACCTTTACGTCTTACAGTCACTATATCTGTGAAGATCCAGCTGTGTGCAATTCAAATTTAGACAATGCAGAGCAAATTCATACATTTATTTTTGAAAATCAACAAAATAAATAGAGGATTCGACCCATACACTAGCGAATACTACAAGATTAGAACTTTAGTGGAAGAGGTGTCGGTCATGTTGTTTCTTGTTCGCTTTGTATTGTGGGTCGTGTTAATTTACGTGTACTTCCAAATTGCTGAGTGGGCATGGACCGAATTCATGCCGAACTTAAACGGAGGAGAAGTGTTGCTCGTCAGTATTTTCATGATGGTCCTCTGTGTAGCAATTGCACAGTACACGGTTTGGAAAGTTAGTGAACTGTTTATTCGTGAAAAACATTATGAGTAGGTGAAGAAAACGCATCATGAGAATCTTACATAGTTTCATCGTATTGTTTTTACTAGGGAGCTTCGTTGCATCAGCAGACACGGAATTCGTTGTCCATGATGGCAGAGTCTACAATGTGACAACTGAAGTGATAGCCGCAGATGAAGTGGGTACAGCCATTGGAGAGATTACGGTCGAGTCGGATGAGATCCAAACTGGTGCATCCAACGTCTATCCAGTCGGAACATTTTTGTATGACATTCAAGGCACGAATCGTTCGGAAGCTATTGCAATCGAAGTGTCTTCAGGTGAGTTTGTAAAAGCGACATATTCCGAAGCGAATGAAGGTGGCTTCTCGCTATGGACGTTGATGCTCGGCATTGTCGGGATTTTAATCATTGCAGTAGGGATGATGTCATTCCGCAATCAGCGAAGTCATGTGAAACAATATAAAGACTAAACCGTTCTGTCTATCTGAGCGGTTTTTGTTATGAACCCATAACAAGAATTCCCTGTTTTTGTATGGTAAACTACTCAGTAGAGGGGGGAGACAGTATGGAAGCGAAACGAATTGTGTTGTACGACGGCGTTTGTAATTTCTGCGATGCCAGCGTTCAATTTATATGGAAGCGCGATTCAAAAGGAGTTATCCATTTTGTTTCTCTCCAAAGTGAGACAGGACGAATGCTTCTTGCTCAAAACCGCATACCAGAAGAGACGAATAGTTTTATCTTCCTTGATAATGGCCATGCGTATATCGAGTCGGATGCTGCGTTTCGGGTAGTACGCTATTTGGACGGAGCATGGCGCATGCTTTCAATCGGAAGGTTCGTTCCAAAGCAGTTGCGAGATGCTGGATATCGGGTGATTGCACGCAACCGGTACAAGTGGTTTGGGAAGAAAGAGGCATGCAGTATTCCGCCACTAAACGTCCGAACGCGATTTTTAGATTGAAACTTTTAAGCGCCTCTCTTCGTAAACAGAGAGAGGTGATCGTATGAAGACTTGGATTGTAATTTGTATCACTGTATTTTTGTTACTTCTCTTTTCCCAGCTGATTTCAGGCTATCTATTGACGAGTACATATTTGCCTGGAAGAGCACCAGTCAGTTCAGGTGATGTGTTCTTACTGTTTCAAACAGTAGTTGTAGGAACAGGTCTTTGGGCTATTTACCGGGTTTCTCAAAAAAGAAAGGGTGTTACAGAATGAAAGAACTTTCAAAAAAACGAACAAAAGCAGTATTAATCGACACAGCAGTCGCTACAGCCGTATCGTTGACACTTGAAGCAGCACTTAAAGGGATTACGAAGAAGAATCGTTCAGCAGAAGCAGTCTACGCAACGGTGCTTCCGACAGTTGTCATGTGGGGTTTAGAAGCGTTGCAGTTTAAAAATAATGGTCAAACACTTGGCTATAAAGCAATGGGCTTGAAGCTTGAAACAGAAGATGGTCGCGTGCCTTCATGTGAGCAAGCGTTGAAGCGTGCCGTTTACCGTGACACACTCAGCACATTTGATTATTTGAAAGACCGCAAAGGCTTTGAAGGGACAGACGGAAGCGAGTTTCCACACGACCGAAAATTTGGGGTCGTAGTCCGCGAAGTATAAGATCCATCCGCCCAGAGTGAATTTGGGCGGATTTTTTGTAGGGTTCGAGCGAGTTAGTTTCCATAACATCAGTAGGGGCGTTAATGAGGAGAACTCGGTCGTTAAGTAGGGAAGTTGGGGCGCTAATGAGAGACGTTCGGTCGTTAATTGAGCAAATTCGGGCGCTAAAGCGCAAACTTCCCAAAATCTTTTCTAGAAAGTTCTTTTAGTAATCAAGGTCTCTTTTGTATTTTCCTCGCGTTTTGGAGATAATGGCGAAAAGGGGTGTGAGCACCATGACTGAAAAAGAAAAGATGCTGGCAGGTGAAATGTACCTGGCTGCTGACCCACAATTAGTTGCCGAACGAAATCGTGCGCGACAACTTGTACATAGCTACAATCAAACACTTCCGGAAGAAACAGCGCGTCGAACCGAAATTCTAACTGAACTTTTAGGAGACACGAAAGAACCACCAACTATCGAGCCGAGCATTCGCGTGGATTATGGATATAACATCCATACAGGTACGGCCTTTTTTGCTAACTTTGACTGTGTATTTTTAGACGTTTGTGAAATTCGTTTTGGGGACCGCTGCATGCTAGGGCCAGGTGTTCACATCTATACAGCTACACATCCTTTAGATCCTTTAGAACGCTCTTCTGGCAGAGAATATGCCATTCCGGTAAAAATAGGAGACGACGTCTGGATTGGTGGAGGTGCACTTATTATGCCGGGTGTCACAGTCGGCGACCGGGTTGTGATAGCTTCCGGAGCTGTAGTTACAAAAGATATACCAAATGATGCTGTGGTAGGAGGCAATCCTGCTCGAATTTTAAAAAACTTAGTAGAGGAAAGTGCACAATGACTAAAACAACAGACCGCCGATTGATGCTAATGTTCTTTCATTACATCGTATCTATAGCGGCTCTCATTTTTATCTTTTTATACCGCACGGAACTGCAAGAAGTCGGTACATTTTGGATTTATGTGGTCGTCACATGCATCTTATTAGGACTTGCGATTTTTGAAACCTATCGATACCGAAAGGGGAAAAAGACATGAAACGGTGGAAGTTGCTCACATTCATAGCTCTCTTGGTCATCAATGTTGTCATTATCGGCTATGCTTATCAGACGAGTCACTATCAATCTTCGGGTGCTCACGCGGGGTTCCCGATTGCAAAAGATGCGGAGCAAATTGAAAAAACAGAGGGCCTCACGATTTATAGTTGGGACAAAGCTGAGGCAGATGGAGATATTCCACTAAGCTATCGGCTCATCATTTGGCAACGTGGATGGGAACAGACATCTAAACAAGGACCAACGCGTTTCTATGAAAAAGGTGACTATCAGATCATGTTGACTTCTTTGCGTGGAGAAATCAGTTTGCATGATGTACCAGAAAGTGAAGGACAATGAGTATTCGTGAAGTAAACCGTGAGGAGGAGTTTAAATGCAACTAGCAATTGTTACGGGCGCATCAAAAGGACTTGGAGACGGATTAGTCGATAGCTTTTTAGAAAAAGGGATTCCGGTCATCGGCTTGTCTCGTTCAGAAACAGAAAGTCGCGAGGCGTTTACATCTTTACTTTATGATTTGTCGCAGTCTGGAGTACCATTGACGGCTGCTGAACATATATGGCAAGAAATTGAGAAGAGCGGTGCGCAAGACGTCACGATCATTCACAATGCGAGTGTCATCGACCCGATTGAACGTGTTGGGAAACTGGACGCTGATCGAGTAGAAATTGCGTTTCGAGTTAATGTACTGGCACCGATGCTGATGACAAATGTCTGGCTCGCAAAAGCTAAACAGTGGACGGGCACTTTGACAATTGTAAATGTCACCTCAGGTGCAGGCTCTCGTCCGATTTCAGGATGGAGCGTCTATAACAGTACAAAAGCTGCAATCAACATGCACACGCAAGTAACGGGTTTAGAACTAGACCAAGCGAGCAGTGAACACCGAGTGATTGCCTACAATCCAGGTGTGATGGATACAGGTATGCAGCAAACAATCCGCAGTTCGTCGGAAGAAGCGTTTGCGGATGTTGGGCGTTTTAAAGAGTTAAAGCAAAAAGGGGATCTTCGTGCACCGCGCACAGTAGCGGATGCGCTAGTCAGTTTGGTGACGAACGGCCCTGTTGAAAACGGTCGTATTTATACGGTAACAGAACTATTGGGGGATAACTGAGTGGACATAACTGTTCGATTGGCAGACAAACAAGATGCACGAACGTTAGCTGATATGCGATTTGCGTTCACAGCAGAAGACAAAGAACTTGATCAGTCCGAAGAAGCCAAGGAGCGCTTTTGTAGGGAGTTCCTTGCACAAGAAGAGTTGTTTTCAACGGACAATCGGTGGTTGATTTGGGTAGCGGAAGTGGATGGAGAGATTGTCTCTCACATTTACTTGCAACGCATCAACAAAGTTATTCGTCCAGAACGAAAACCTCAGCAATTTTACTGGATGACGAATGTCTACACAAAACCTGCTTTTCGAGCGAAAGGAATTGGAGGTCAGTTGTTAAGAGTGATTAATAACTGGTTGGATTTGCACGAGGCAGAATTTACACTTGTATGGCCAAGTGACGAGGGCCGCATAGTTTACGAGAGAAACGGGTACAACACGTTGAATGACCCTATGGCCCGCTATAGGGAGGAGTTGTAAGGAGAAGTTTATATGCGAACATTAACACGTGGTGCACTTTGGGTGACCTTTCTAGCTTACTTAGCTGTCATTGTTCAGTTAGTCGTATTAAAAGAAATGGATGCTCAAAGTGCGGTTACCAATATCTTTGAACGGGAACGCCCAAGTGAATGGACCACCAATAACTTCACATTGTTTGAAACCATTCGTTTGTACTGGAACGATTCACGAATCCCGTGGACAGTAAGGCTTTCTAATTTAGCAGGGAATGTCATTGGATTCTTGCCGTTTGGCGTTTTATTTCCTCTACTGTTTCGAACGAAGCCTTATTTACTTATAACGGTGTTCTTTGGCTTTTTATTCAGTCTTGGCCTTGAACTTGCTCAGTGGTTTATGGCGGTTGGAAGTTTTGATGTAGACGATCTGCTTTTAAATACTCTAGGGGTATTGTTAGGATACGTTGGTTTTCGGATTATAAATTGGTTACTCCCGATTCGTACATATATATACCAACAAAATAAGCGGTAAGTCCTTTGAGTTGTCCTAGCTGTAAGAGCTATGGTAGCGTAGAACAAAAGGTGGGAACAACATGAGATGTACTAAAAACCTTCTCTATGGAGCAGGAATTTTCAGTGCATACTTAGCGGGTTTGGGCAGTCTGTGGGTGGCTACAAAATCTAGCGCACCCATACTCGACCATCCGTTGATGGCACTCGTGATTCTTGTGATTGCATATTTTGCTATGGAGAAATCGGTGACGCATCTAGCGAAAAAGAGAAGTTGGAGCTGTTGATGTTGCTGTGAGATCGAACAAAAAGGAGAGATTTCACATGAAGGTATTTGTAGTTGGAGCAAACGGACAGGTTGGACACGAACTCGTTCACACATTACACAAAGACGAACATCATGAAGTCACTGCAATGGTTCGAAAAGAAGAACAACAAAAAGAATTTGAAGACAAAGGGATTCACAGTGTACTCGCTGACCTAGAAAGCACGGTTGAGGATTTAACTGATGCGATGAAAGGGTACGACGCAGTTATCTTTGCAGCAGGTTCAGGCGGAAGTACAGGGCAAGACATGACGCTCTTGATTGACTTAGACGGAGCTGTAAAGACAGTTGAAGCAGCAGAGCACGCTGGCGTGAAACGATACGTCATGTTGAGTGCATTTGGTGTAGGCGACCGTAGCACGTGGAGTGACGAAATCAAACCGTATTATGTGGCGAAGTATTATGCAGACCATCACGTGGAAGAGTCATCGCTTGATTGGACGATTCTACGACCTGGTGCCTTAACAGATGATGAGCCAACTGGAAAGTTCGCCGCTGGAAGTGATGCAAAACCTGGAGACATCACGCGTCATGATGTAGCACATGCATTAGCACACGTAGTAGGCGATTCATCCACTTCAAGAAAATCAATTGAACTCGTAAATGGAGACCATTCATTAGCTGACGCGCTAAAAAGTGGGCTATAAAATTAAACGAAGATAACTAGTAGCCAGTACATCATGTGCTGGCTGTTTCTTTACATAAAATGGGCTATACTTATAGAAAAAAGGAGGCGCCGACCTATGCAATTACGCATTCGTACAACTTCACCACACGCCAATGTACTCACTCATCTTTTCGCAAAACATCCAGGGCGCCGTCATGAACGCCGAGAAAAAGAGCAGTCTGTTCGTTTTACTTATTTAAAAGCAGATGAAAACCAAGTAGATGCACTTATTTACGTCGAAACCGATCCGATGTCGTGGACGAAATCATCGAATGGCCCTATGGATATCACGCATTACATACATGATCGAAATATCGTCACAAACACCGTATTTCTTTCGCTTATTCGTACCACACTAGGAACAGCGCTAAATGGAAAAGTAAAAGAAGAATGGACGGAGTGGGTAGAGTACAAGTTTCCATTCACGATTACAGTAGGTCCTGTGGCAACGGCCATGCCGATAACAACTGTATCGCAACTTTTCGAGTCGCTGGGATACACGGTCACCTATACACATCCACCGGAGGAAACTGTGTTAACCGAAGTAGCTCGTAAGTCTGTTTTTTTATTGACTTTAGAAGGAACTGTTTCGTTGAAAGAACTTCTCTCACAGCTGTGGATTTTATTACCGGTTTTAGATGCCGACAGCCACCACTTCCTCGATAACGATCAAATTGAAAAATTGAAGCGATATGGTGCAGGATGGCTAGACACGCACCCACTTCGTGATGAAATCGTGCGGAAGTATTTGAAATTTCCAGGATTGATTGAACAGTTCATTCCTAAACGGTCTGGCGGTGATGAATCGCCACGTTTGAATGATGCGCGTTATGACTGGATTGCAGAACAAATCGATGCACTCCGTGTGCGTTCTGTTGTGGATTTTGGAGCAGGAGAAGGGAAGCTTGCTGAACGACTTGCTTTTGTTCCTGGGGTAGAGCAAATTTGGGCGGTTGAACCATCTGCACGAGCACTTAAAAAAGCGCAAAAGCGTTTTGAAGCGTTGACTAATCGAATTGGTTGTTCAGTTCCGGAAGCGACATGGGGCTCATTGTTCTACTACGACGCGCAGTGGAAAGACAAAGGCGCTATAGTGTTATGTGAAGTCATCGAGCATATCGAAGAAGAACGTTTACCAAGCATCTTCAATACAATCTTGCACGATTACTTCCCAAAACAATTGATTTTGACCACACCAAACCGCGAGTACAATACCGTGTATGGCCTAGAAACATCTCGGCATACCGATCATCGATTCGAGTGGACGCGTTCTGAATTTCAAAATTGGTGTGAACAAATGAACCTACACACTATTTATACCCTCACATTTTATGGCATTGGTGAACATCATTCTGATTTCGGTTCTCCGACACAAGCGGCCATATTTACACGAAAGGAGTGGACACGTGCATGACCATTCAACTTCCGAATGCAGGGATTGTTCTGTGCATTGGTCCATCCAACAGCGGAAAATCCACTGTCCTTAAGCAATGGGTTGCGAACCGCATCATTTCGCAAGATGAAATCATCAGTTCCGATCAGTGTCGCCTGCAAGTCAGTGGCACATTGTTTACACCGACCACACACGCAGACGTTCAAAAACAGGCGTATTTGAGAGAAGAGTACGCACAAATTTCAGAGCAAGCCTTTCACTTGATGGAAACGTTAGCAGAGGCTCGATTGAAACTCGGTAAACTAGTGATCATTGATGCGACAAACCTTGCTACTCTCGACCGAGAACGTTACCGGAAGCTTGCTAGTCGTTATCATCTTCCCTTTTACGGTTTACTGTTTAACGTTTCAGAAAGTGAGTTATTAACTAGAGATGCCCAGCGTGAGCATGCAAGAGGCAAACGCTGCGTACAATCTCAAGTACGACAACTAAAAAGTGAAATGAGAAAAATTGAACGCGAAGAATTCGATGCGCTGTATATAGTAGAGTCAGGGCGTGAAGAAGTCACACGAACAAGTTCTCCGTTTACGCTTCCGCTTGGCGATGGTTTAGATGTAATCGGAGATATTCACGGTTGCATGGATGAGTGGTTAGAACTGCTTGTGAAACTAGGCTATCAACAAGGGAAAGACGGTCTATATCGTCATCCGGAAGGCCGCAAGATTTTGTCGCTCGGTGATATCATGAGCCGTGGACCGAAATCACTTGAAGCGATGTTGTTCTTTGAAGCGCATATCCAAGCAGGCCTCGCATATATGATTGATTCGAATCATGGGTGGAAAATTGCACGCTGGCTCGATGGTCGAAAAGTGACGCTTGCCCATGGAGATGAGAACGTCGAAGAAGAGTTCATGGCGTATGAGAATCAATATGGAAAAGACAAGACAAGTGTGTTGAAAGCACGTATGAAGAAGATGCTTCTCGATGCTCCGTCTCATTATGTGATTGAAGAGGAAGGCATTCCACTAGCTGTTGCGGTTCATGCAGGTATTCGTGATTCATTTATTGGAAGGCATTCCGAACGTATCGCAGATTTTTGCCGCTACGGCCCTGTAGTTGGTGTTGAGCAAAACGGAAAACCAAAACGAGGAGACTGGACAATCGACCATCTACTTCCTGTACTTGTTGTGTTGGGGCATGATCCTCGTCCTGTACCTGTTGAAATTCAGCGCACAATCAATATTGATCAAGGGGCTGTATTTGGCGGTAAATTGACGGCCCTGCGTCTGCCATCAAAAGAGATTGTGCAGGTGGAAGCAATAGACTATGCCAAGTCAGCGATCAACCCGCTTGAAGAGTGGTTTGAGAAACGCTTGAAGCCACCTACGATTCAAAAATGGCTGGGTGGGTTTACTGCTAAAACAGAGCGTGGCGCGATTCGAATTGCGGGCCAGCAAGTCAAAACGGCACTCGATCATTTCTCGCACGCTACACTTCCACTTGAGCAGCTCGTCTATCTACCACCGACAATGAGTCCTCCTCCGGTATCTACGCTTCCAGACTATTTGGAACATCCAGAAGAGGCGATTGCGTATTATCAAGATCTCGGAATCGACCGCTTGATTGTTCAGAAAAAACACATGGGAAGCCGCGCAGTGATTCTCGTATTCCGTTCGCAAGAAGCTGCTTTGAAATGGACAGGTTATGCCGATACTGTAGTTACAACTTCTCGCACAGGTCGTGATTTCTTTGATGGGGACCTAAAAATGAAAATGCATGAACGGATTCATGACGCTGTGGTGACCGCTGGTTATTTCGAGGAATTGGAGACCGAGTGGATCCTACTTGATTCAGAAATTCTTCCGTGGAACGTTAAAGCAGGCGAGCTAATTGCGAGTGAATATGCGCATGTGGCGAACGCCGCGATACTTGACCGTGCCTCGATTGCAACTACTCTGTCTGAGGCGGCAACTGTTGATGTGAACGATTGGCAACAAGAGGCAGAGAAAGGCTTACGCGATGCAGAAGCGTTCCGAAATGCTTATGCACCCTACATCTGGAGCGTCCAAAATGACGATGCCATTCAAATTGCTGTTTTCCATGTTCTTGCACATCAACATGAGCTATTAACATCTAAACCACACTCGTGGCATATGGAACAGAGTCAGCGTTTAGCAGATGCTAGTGAATTATTTGTAGCGACTGAGTTCCGATTGATTTCCGGAGAACAAGGAAAGCAAGACGCCATTCAGTGGTGGCATGAGCTGACAGATGCTGGGGGTGAAGGGTTTGTCGTGAAGCCTCTCGACTGGGACGCTTCATCTTCCACTGATCGTCCGGTTCAGCCTGCTATGAAAGTACGCGGTCGTGAATATTTGCGCTTGATCTACGGCATGAATTACTTGGAACCGGAAGTGCTTGCATATGTGAAGAAACGCGGACTAAAAAAGAAACAACAAATGGCGCTTGATGAATATGCTTTAGGTTTAGAAGGCATTCAGCGTTTCATTCACCAAGAGTCGGTGGAGCGAATCCATGAATGCGTACTTGCAGTGATGGCGATTGAATCAGACCCTGCAGATCCTCGTTTGTAAAAATTTAATTGAAACTGTAACGAAACATCCTCTTAAACGTACTGACATAGTATAGAAACATTGGTGGAGTATAGTATAGGAAAGTGAAGCAGGCTTGTTGACATGAAAGTTCAGAACCCACTTCGCGTTTCCATGGGAGTACTTCCGAATCTCCTCTTGGTTACCCAAAGCTAGCGCTTTGCTCCCCTCTGCGGGGCTTCGGAAGCACTCTGATCCATCGGAAGTCTACGTGGGTTCTGAAATTTCAATAATGCTTCGATAACGAATCGAGCTTTAAATCAGTCGCTAGCACTATTGTTTGTAAGGGGTGAGAGGATGTACAGTATGTTTACAGATATATGGGGCAGCATTAAAGAATTCATGACACTTAGCATGTATTTTGTCATTGGATTTTTAGGTATTATCGGAATCGTCTATATGCTGACGCACTTATTTACAACGGAAACTACATTTACAGCACTCGACAATCACATTCGCGTAGTTTTTGAAACATTAAAATATCGTCTATAGAAAAGCAGCTTGCCCGATCAAACTTGGACAAGCTGCTTTTGCTGTTGCACCTACTTCATTTCATAGCCTTGTTTTTTTAAGAACTCCGTGATTTCCGCGCGACGTGGTGCTTTTAGGAAGTCTGCCATTTGTTTCGTCCACGTTGTAGACTTTTGATTCGAACTTCTGCGTGCATAATATGCCTTCATTGTTTCGTCATATTCCGGAAGCAAAGTGGCATACTTTTCAGCGTCATAAACGTTCTCATGCAAAATTGCTTCGACAGGTAGACGCGGTTTTACTTCATTTTTTTCATTTGGAACACCTACAGTCAATCCGTAAACAGGGAAGACACCTTTCGGTAACTTCGCCAAATTACTGATTTTCTCCAAATTACTCCGAACCCCTCCGATGTAACAGATGCCGTACCCTTTCGACTCGGCAGCCAGTGCCAAGTTCTGTGCCAAGAGACCAACGTCCGTCACAGCTACGATTAGTTGTTCTGCGAGGTCATAAACAATAGGTTCTCCGTGCATCTTACTCGCTTCTTCAAGTCTGCGATAATCCGCGCAAAGTAAAAATACAGCACCTGCCGTCTCCAGTTGATTCACGTTACTTGAAAGTTGCCCGATCTCTTTACGCATGTCTTGATCTGTCACCCAAACAATACTGTAGGCCTGGACGAAGTGCGACGTAGCTGCCATTTGAGCCGCTTCGACAAGTTCCACGACTTGTTCTTTTGTTAACGGTTGATCTTTGTAGTCACGAACAGATGCATGAGCTTTCATTAGTTCCAATACCATCAGCAGAACACTCCCTTTTGTAAAAGTCTCTTTTATAGTAGCATTGTCTAAAAAAACGTGTTCCCGAAAGAATCGGAAACACGCAATTCACTAATTATTTTGTGTAAATTTGAAACCTTCAGAACAGCAGTGCGTATAGTAGGTGACCACTAAATATGACGAATATTGGCAGGTGATGAAGATGGAGATTTTCGGCTATTCAATTGAACAAGTTTACTTCTTTGTTTTGATTGTAATGGCAGCTGTGACGTTCTTATATTTGTTCTTTGGTGATGTGACTGAAGCGATCGGGGAAGGTATACCATTCCTGCACCCGACACTCATACTCGCATTTGTGACACTCACGTCCGCCACGGGGCTTATCTTGGAATGGTACACAAGCTGGAACAGTTTAGTGATTTTATTCGCAGCTATGATCATTGCGGCAATCTTAGATGCGCTCATTTATTTCTTAGTATTGATTCCGCTGTCGTCTGCTGAAGCATCTCTTGCGTATACGGATGAAACACTTGCTGGTCAGGTCGCCACTGTCATCATCCCAATTCCCGCCGATGGGTACGGAGAGATTATGATCGAAACCGTTAATGGGAATCTCGCCAAGCGTGCCACGGGACTTGAAAATGAAGAGATAGAGTTTGGAAAGACCGTGCTAGTCGTCGAAGTGGAAGATGGGACGTTTTACGTCAAAGAATATGAACCAATCAAATTATAGGGGGAAACACACATGGGAATGGAATTATGGATTGTGCTTGCTGTTGTCGCATTCGTCTTGCTATCAATCATTGGAGTGTATGTAGCGAAGTATAAAACAGTAGGTCCAGATGAGGCGTTAATTGTTACAGGTAGTTACTTAGGATCAAAGACCGTTCACACAGACGAATCTGGAAATCGTATTAAAATCATTCGTGGTGGCGGTACATTCGTGTTACCAGTATTCCAACAGTCTGAGCCACTTAGCTTACTATCGAGCAAACTAGAAGTAACAACACCTGAAGTCTATACGGAGCAAGGGGTTCCGGTTATGGCGGACGGAACAGCCATCATCAAGATTGGTGGAACGATTCCGCAAATCGCAACTGCTGCTGAGCAGTTCTTAGGAAAAACGAAGGAAGACCGTGAAAACGAAGCGAAAGAAGTTCTAGAAGGTCACTTACGCTCAATTCTAGGGTCTATGACAGTAGAAGAAATTTATAAAAATCGTGACAAGTTCTCTCAAGAAGTCCAGCGCGTCGCTTCGCACGACTTAGCGAAAATGGGTCTTGTCATCGTATCGTTCACAATTAAAGACGTTCGCGACAAGAACGGCTATTTAGAGTCACTCGGGAAACCACGTATTGCGCAGGTAAAACGTGATGCTGATATTGCAACAGCCGAAGCAGAAAAAGAAACACGCATTAAACGTGCGGAAGCTTCAAAAGACGCGCAACGTGCAGAGCTTGAGCGTGCGACTGAAATTGCAGAGTCTGAAAAAGACAACCAGTTGAAAGTAGCCGAGTACCGCCGAGAGCAAGATATCGCAAAAGCACGTGCTGACCAAGCGTATGAGTTAGAAACGGCGCGTGCGAAGCAGGAAGTTACCGAGCAAGAGATGCAAGTTCAGATCATCGAGCGTCAAAAACAAATTGAGCTTGAAGAAAAAGAGATTTTGCGTCGTGAGAAACAATACGATTCAGAAGTAAAGAAAAAAGCCGATGCAGACCGCTACGCAATTGAGCAAAATGCAGCCGCTGACAAAGCCCGTCAAATGGCAGCAGCTGATGCAGAGAAGTACTCAATTGAAGCTCGTGCAAAAGCCGATGCTGAAAAAGTCCGATTGGACGGGATGGCGAAAGCTGACTCGGAACGCGCGCAAGGGGAATCAGAAGCAGACATTATCCGCTTGAAAGGTCTTGCAGAAGCTGAAGCAAAACGTAAAATCGCAGAAGCCTTCGAACAATACGGACAAGCGGCTGTCCTCGACATGATCGTCCGCATGATGCCAGAATACGCGAAACAAATCGCAGCTCCACTTGGCAACATCGATAAGATTACGGTTGTCGATACAGGCGGCGGTGAAGGTGGCGGCGCAAACAAAGTCACTTCATACGCTACAAACTTGATGTCAACATTACAAGAAACATTGAAAGCTTCTTCAGGCATCGATGTAAAAGAAATGCTTGAAAACTACTCGGGTAAAGGCACGATCCGCCCAAGCCTAGACCGCATCTCAGATGGATTGTTTGCTGAGAAATCAGAAGCAGCCGGAGAAGAGAAAAAAGAGCTTCAGCCTTCATCTTCGGAGAAGTGATAGTGTCAACCCCCCCAAGCCGTGGCGAGCTGGGGGGGTTATTATGGGGAGTGGGAGTGGTTAGGCGAGCGAGTGGGCGGTTGGGTGGTTGGGCAATTAGTTTCCATAACATGACTTCGGTAGAACAAATCTGAATTCGGTAGAATAAAATTGGATTTGGGTAGAATAAAACCCGATTTGGGTAGAATAAATCACGGATTCATCCGATGAACGTCCGCTCACTTCTTACCACTGAGATTCCACTGACCACCAGTTAGTTATAGCTACCCAAGCCCTTACTAGAAAGATCTACCCCCACTTCAAAAAGCTCTTGCATTTCAACTAGGTTCCACCTACAATGAGAAAAACTACCAATTGAGGTGTCCGCTAGTGCTCTTTCACTTGCCAATTATAATTGCGATCGTCTTATTTGTTGTTCAAGCCCATTTTGGTCTGAAGCACTTTCTTCGCGAAACTGTTCTCTTTGCTGTTGTTTACACGATTATTTTGTTTTCCTATTTCAGCAAACATGATCTAGTAGTTGTTCTCTACATGTTTCTTCTGATGTTTTGGGCGATTGCAATTTCGACATTCTGGCAGCGTAATTCATGGCGTCAATTTATGAAAAAAGGAGAGCTAGATTATGATAATTAAGGAGGAGTCTATATAAAAATTTACTCGCCCCGACCTGAGCGTAAATCGCTCGCATACCTTGCAGCGCGCCTTCCAGTACATCATCCCAAACACCTTCACTTGCAAAATTCTTTATTTATGCGCGGAGCTGGAGAGAGTGGGGAGAAGGAAGTACTCACGTATCTACGAGAATCTCTTCATAAAATTCCATCCTATGTACTCCACAATTTCCACGCCCGTATCCCCAATCAATTCGCAATTCAAATCGATTATTTAATAATCACGCATCACTACATTTTGATGATTGAAGTGAAAAATATAAAAGGACGTATCACTTTTAGACAAAACCCTCCTCAACTTATTCGCGAACTAGATGGCGAAGTCTTAGCTCTGGATTGCCCTTTTTCACAGCTCGATCGAAATTTACTTCACTTTAAAAAACTTCTCGGTCAAACACAACTGCCCATTTATTCGATGGTTGTTTGGGCAAATCGTTCAGCAAACCTTGAAGGTGCTCCGTCCAACTCACCTCACAAACTACTCTTTCTCAAACAACTTCCCCACTATTTAAACCAGATAGAAAAATTACCAAAGCAGGACGTTCAATTAGCTAGTCTTGTAAAGCGACTCAAGTCTAGAGCAACGCCATTTTATATCCCCTCTCTTTGTGAAAGGCACGGTATTACAGCAAGCGAGCTCATCCAAGGTTTGATTTGTTTGGATTGCTATACACCTATGAGGCTTCACGCTAGGACTTGGGTTTGTCCGAAATGTAGGGTGAATAATACTCATATGTTGGAAGAGAACATTTTAAATGTGTTTGATTTGTTAGGAGATAGCCTTCAGATGAAGGAACTCAAACAACTTCTTCCTTTTTTATATTCAAGAAATTTAGGCAACTTGATGAGAACAGGAACGATTAAAACTAGTTCTGGAAAAAAGAACCGAATTTACACGTTACGGCGGGATGACAAAGTAGATTGGATAGAAACGTAGTGAATGATGAAGGGCTTGAGTGTTAAGGGCTTTCTAGTAAGGGCTTAAGTAATTTATTCTGGACCAGTCATTTTAGTGGACTGGTCTTTTTTGCTGCGGAACTTTAGAGAGGTAGTGTGTAGGTTAGGCGAATTAGTTTCCATAACATGACTTCGGTAGAACAAATCTGAATTGGGTAGAATAAAATTGGATTTGGGTAGAATAAAACCCGATTAGTGTAGAATAAATCGCGGACTCGTCCGATGAACGCCCGCTCAACGCCAATCCTAGCTACTATAACCTGAATGAGTCTCCCGCCCTGCGACTGCCGATTCTGTGCTATACTACAAACTACGAACATTCCATACGGAGAAAGAGGTACCACATGCTTACATTTGAACAAAAACAACAGATTATCGAAACGTTTCCGGAGCTTAAGAAGAAATCGATCTCATTAAAACGTCTCAACTACCACTTTGAAGACAGCCAATACGACAAAACAATCGTTGTGCAACAATTGCACCCGAATGGCAACGGATATGTATTCGTTGGAGATGGCGGACCGTACGAAGCGGACGAGCGTGGGCTTGCCAACATTCGTGAAGCGACAGAAGATGAGCTGCGCGAGATGATCAACTACTCGATTGCGCTACTTTCTACTAAAGAAGCTACAGACGATGAAGAAGCAGCGGACCAAGTCTGGACTTCAAAAACAGGTGGAGAACTCAAACTTGTTCAAGAAGACGATCTTTGGAACATCTACCACGGTTTGAACTTAGAAGATAGCTTCGAGTCTCAAGAAGCAGCAATTCTCTATTTAAAAGAAGAAGGCTTTAAGCGCAACTAAAAAGTGCAGCTCGCGATGAGCTGCACTTTTTATTATGCAATTGAGTGGCGTTCTCCACATCTAAATCGGAATCGAGTTGCGCCTCCTAGAAATCCCGCAAGAAGCCATCGCGGCCCATGAAGCAAAGAGCGCTCCACGGGCCACGCTGTCATCTCGCACAATTTCTGAACAGTCGGCTCCACATCTAAATCTTCGGGTGCACCTGCTCAAGTGGCTTAGTTGCCGGGCCCTCTATAACATCCCCGAGGTAACTGAAGCGCGAACCGTGACATGGGCAGTCCCATGAACGTTCGGCTTGGTTAAAGGCGACGTCACAGCCCATGTGTGTACAGGCTGGCTTTAAGAAAGTCACGTGGCCGTTGTCGTCTTTGTAAGCCGCGAGTTTTTCGCCTTCTACGCGGACAAGCTTTCCATCGTCGAGACCGAGCTCGTCGAGATTTGCTTCTGCACCTGTGACTTTCCCTTTGATTAATTCTTTTGCAACACCTGCATTGTCTTTGATGAAGCTTCCAATTCCCTTAGGTCGCAGTTTTGTACGAGTAGGGGAGAACAGGTCTTCATACGGATTGGCTTTTCCGAGAACGAGATCAGATAAGACATGTGCAGCCGCAATGCCATTAGACATTCCCCACTTTGAAAAGCCTGTGGCTACGAATACATGTGGCATGCCCGTCACCATCTGGCCGATATACGGCAGGTGATCAAGTGGGAGCAAATCCTGTGACGACCAGTTGTGTGTCATTTCCGATGTGCCAAAGTAGCTTGATGCAAAATCACGCAGTTTCGCATAATTGTTGCGTGTGCTTTCTTCATGACGACCGGATACGTGACCCTCGCCACCAATTTGTAAGAGACGCTCACCAGAAGCATCGAGCACAGTTCGAATCGACCGGGTTGGAGACTCCACATTAATATACATCCCCATGTCTTCATTAAAGTTCCCCCGCAATGTCATCGCATAACTTCTCTCAACACGCATACGAGAGAAGTAGAGTCCTTCAAAATCGTTGAATGGGAAATGGCTCGTTACGAGGACTTGTTGCGCATCGACCGTGTAGCCATTCACAAGTTCAACTTGGCTTGGCATATGAACGGTCTTGGCGCGCGAATTCTCATAAAATTTCACACCGGCCTGTTGCGCTTCTTTCACAAGAGCCGCTAAGAAATAGACGGGGTGGAATTGGTATTGATCCTCAAGCTTCAGTGCCGTACGAATCGGAAACGGGAGGTCGGTCTGCTTCGTTAAAGATGCTCCTGGAATCCCTAGTTTTTCATAGGCTTCAAATTCTTTTTCAATTTTCTGTTCACCAGTAGAAGATTCTGCATATAGATAAGCAGGGCGCGTTTCAAATCCGCAATCAATTCCTAATTCACCGGTGACAGATTTTGCCCAATCTATTGCTTGTCGGTTGGCTTCATAGTACTGGCGCGCGTCTTCTTCTGAGAATGTACCAATCAATTCGTCATAAATAAGACCATGTTGTACGGATAGTTTAGCCGTAGTATAGCCTGTTGTTCCGTGCAGCAATCTTCCACCTTCAAGAACAGTTACTGATCGACCGGAATTTCGAAGCAAATAGGCGGCAGTGATACCTACAATTCCTCCACCAACAATGACAATATCAGTTTTGATCGAGCCACCAAGTGATGCGAATTCCGGAATTTGAGGGCCATCAAGCCAGTACGAGCTAGGTTCATTTTTAAAATCGTTCGTCATTTTGAAACCTCCCTAAATAGACTTATTATGGTATCTCTACCCTAGTTTTTATCAACTACACAAATCTCAAACAAATTAGAGAATTTTTTTTAGAGTAGGAACATCGATTTAAGGGTATGGTATTATGTTAGAAATCAGAAAATTAAGACGATAGGAGGCGACACAATGTTCGACAACTACAAAGTGCACCCTTTTTTCGATGAAATGTTCGATACCACGTGCTCCCCGAAACCCCACTACAAAAATTTTCATACGAAACTAATTGAAAGTGAGCATGAAACGCTAAAAGAAAAACATGAACTCGCCCAGCTCTCCTTTTTACGTCAGGGTATAACATTTACGGTTTACCATCAGAATGTGGGGACAGAACGTACCATGCCGTTTGACTTTGTGCCAATCGTCATTCCAAATGATGACTGGAAGATGATTGAAACAGGAATGGCGCAACGCACAGAAGCGCTAAATTGTTTTCTAAAAGATATCTATCATGAAGGGCGCATATTGGATGCTGGAATCGTTCCACGCGATTTAGTTGAAAAGAATGCATATTACTATAAAGCACAAGCAGAAGGTGTGCGTGTTCCGTTAGATAATCATATTTTCTTAGCAGGTATTGATTTAATTCGAGATGCAGAAGGCAATTATATGGTGTTAGAAGACAACTTACGCAATCCTTCAGGAATGTCATACGTCTATCAAAACCGGTATGTCATGCGTCAAGTCTATCCAGAATTTTTTGCAGATGAGCCGGTACATACACTTGAACATCAATTGACTTATCTCCATGAGGCAATGCTTGACCATGCACCGGAAGGGATTGAAAACCCTACGGCTGTCCTGCTGACCCCTGGAATGTATAATTCCGCCTACTATGACCACGTTTTCTTGGCGCAACAAATGGGCATTCATCTTGTAGAAGGGCGCGACTTGTTGGTCAAAGACGGTCATGTTTATATGAAAACGATTCGCGGACTAGAACGCATTCATATCATCTATCGACGAATCGATGATGACTTCTTAGATCCTGCAGCATTTAGGGAAGATTCGATGCTCGGGGTGAGTGGACTTGTTGACGTCTACAAACAAGGCAATGTGGCCATACTAAATGCAATAGGTAATGGTGTTGCAGATGACAAAGCGATGTATTCCTATGTTCCAGATATGATCAAGTTCTATTTGAATGAAGAGCCGATTATCGCCAATGTGAAGACATACCGTCTCGAGGAACAAGAGACACGTGATTGGGTCCTCGCCAATATCCGAGATCTCGTTGTCAAAAATGTAGGGGCTTCCGGTGGGTATGATATGTTGATTGGACCTCAAGCAGATGACGAGTTGATTGAAATCTTTAAGCAAAAAATTCAAGAAACACCACACCAATACATTGCACAACCGACAATTCAACTCTCAAGAGCGCCAGCATTTCAAGGAGAAGAATTTTATCCATGTCACGTGGATCTACGTGTATTTGTCATGCGTGGTAAGGAAACACACGTACTGCCTGGAGGGCTATCCCGGGTTGCATTAAAAGAAGGTTCACTTGTCGTCAATTCCTCTCAAGGCGGCGGTGCAAAAGATACTTGGATTTTAAAGAATGGGGGGACTGCACATGCTTAGTCGTGTAGCGGATGCGCTGTATTGGATGGCGCGAAATATCGAACGGTCTGAAAGTCACTCCCGCATTATGCATGTACATTTAACGCAGATGCTTGAAGCAGGGAATAAAGATATTTTTCAAGAAGAGGATTACCATATCCTATTTGAAGTATGTGCAACAGCCGAAGAGTTAAAGCGCTTAGAAAGTGAAGGAAAGACGCGGGTCGAAGATTTAATTTCGTATTTAACGTATGGGGAAGATAACTTGAACTCAGCACTTAATTGTGTGCGTATTGCAAGAGACAACGCCCGCGTCACCCGCGATTATATTCCCAATGATTTATTCGAGTGCTGGAATCAATTTTACTTGTCGGCGAATCCAATTCCGGACAGAGCCTATTCCATTCATACGATGCGCGACTTTTTCAATGAGACAAAGCAAGCGTCTTATATGGCACAAGGCATTATCGAAGCAGCAATGTCCCGTGATGTGGCATACTATATGTTGAAGATTGGAAAGTGGTTAGAACGTGCCGAAAAAACAGCGCGCATTTTAAATGTGGTAAGTGAACAGACAAGAAGCCGAGAAAAAGAATATGAAGCAAGCGACTACTACTATTGGTCGAGTGCACTTCGCATGGTCAATGGGTATGAAGCTTACTTGAAGTCAAACCCGCCACGCATGGAACCAGCGAAGATTTTATCTTTCTTGATTACGAATCAGGACTTCCCGCGGTCGATTCGCTATTGTATGGATCATGTACGAGAAGCAGTCGATGCTCTTGAGAATGCAAAAGTTGCGCATTATTCTGTGGAACTTTACGAGGCGATGGATGCTCTCCGTCGGGAATTCAATCAAATGAAAATTCAAGATCTAGATACAGATGAGACAATTGGTTTTTTAAATAAATTCCAAGATAAATGTAATCAGATTGGTCAGATTTTCTCGAGAACTTATTACTTAACACAACCTGTTGAAGCACCAACTATCTCACAACACCAAGAACAAAGCTTGCCGCCAGAAGTGAGGAGAAAGACAGCAATGAAGTACAAAATTGAACATACGAACATCTTTGACTACGACACTGTCGTCGATCAAAGTATGAATTCGATTCGTTTGAAGCCGCGTTCGGACGAGTGCCAGCGACTCCTTTCCTATAGAACAGATATCACACCAATGTCGCTGACGAAAGAGCATACCGATATTTGGGGGAACAATGTAGAGACTTTCTTTATTGCTGAACGACATCAACATTTAGAAATCAAATCGACTTCTATTGTAAGTATTCAGCGAAGTCCATTCATCCAACAAATTGATTATTCTCCAGAAATGAAAGACATCTTTCATTCCGACTTGTTCCAAGAACACTATGCAGGCTACTTAGCAAATACCTCTTTCACGTATCTTGAGCCACAACAAATGGATCGCGTCGACCGAGCAATCGGCCTCATGACCAATCCTGTACAATATTCCATTGAAGTCATGCGCTACGTTTATGACACATTCAATTATGATCCGAATGCTACAGACGTCTCAACGAAAGCTTCGGAGTCGTTTGAACTTCGTGGAGGGGTTTGTCAAGATATGGCGCACGTCATGCTAGGAATTTTACGAACGAAACAAATTCCGGCTCGCTACGTGAGTGGCTACTTGTACGTTGGTGAAGACTCTGCACTTGTCGGTGATGCAGCAAGCCATGCATGGGTGGAAGTGATGATTCCCGGAATTGGTTGGGTAGGATTAGATCCAACGAATAACGTGGAAGCACTTGAGAACCACATCCGTATGTGTGTGGGACGCGACTACAACGATGTGAGTCCAGTCCAAGGTGTATACCGCGGTGGAGCTAGTAAAATTGATGTAAAAGTTTCCGTCAGTTTGCTTTCTAAAACCGAATGAGAAATGATGGAAAACAGCTAGTTGCAAGGGATAACCCTTCAACTGGCTTTTTTTTTGCGTATTGTTAGTGAGGGGTCATGTCTGTTATGTGTTTGTCATAGTTGTGGTGTGGTTGTTATGTTTGAGATTTCGCTGACGTGTAATTGATAGCCCCGTGGTACTTTCCTGTCATTGTTCTGCAATGTGGAGGTGGTACGATAGGGGTCGTTAGTGAAAAGGAGGAATTTTAACTTATGAAAAAACAAATCGTTGCACTAACCGCTATTTCAGGATTATTTATTGGCGCAGCCGGTGCGTCTGCAGCCGAACAATCATATACAGTTAAAAGCGGGGACACATTATGGTCCATTGCACAGCAAAATGAAGTATCTGTAGGAGACATCAAAGAATGGAACAACTTAGATTCTACTTTGATTTTCCCAAATCAAGAACTACAAGTCGGAGAACTTGAAACATACAAAGTGGTTAGCGGCGACACGCTCTACCAAATCGCACAGCAGTATGATATCTCAGTGGCCGACCTTAAAGGATGGAACGGCTTAACTTCAGACTTAATCTTCCCAGACCAAGTGTTAGTTGTGGAAGGGAATGACTATATAGCAGCACCTGCCGCTCAGGCTCCAGCAGCGCAAGCTCCTGTAGAAGAAGCAAAGTCTGAGCCAGTTGAACAAACTGAGCAAGCGGCAGCACCACAAGAGTCTCAACCTGTTGAGTCTGCTCCAGTAGAAGCCGCTCAAACGATGACGGTTGAAGCAACAGCTTACACAGCTTACTGTGAAGGATGTTCAGGTACAACAGCAACAGGTATCGACTTACGTGCGAACCCAAATCAAAAAGTAATCGCGGTTGATCCATCTGTCATCCCATTAGGTTCAAAGGTATGGGTTGAAGGATACGGAGAAGCGATTGCTGGAGATACTGGTGGCGCAATCAAAGGGAACAAAATCGATGTCTTTATCCCAGATCAGCAAGGTGCTCTAAACTGGGGACGTCAAACAGTTACAATTAAAATCTTAGATTAATTTTCGAAACCACGGGCTTTGCGCTCGTGGTTTTTTAGTGCTGGTTAGGGAGGGGAGGGGGAGGGGGCTGAAATGGTTTCCATAGTATGACTTCGGTAGAATAAAAAGTGGTTTGGGTAGAATAAATTTCAGTTTCGGTAGAAAAAAAGTCGATTTGGGTAGAATAAATCATACTTTCGATAGATGAACGCTCGCTCAGTCCAAAACTTCTGATCGCCACATCTAACCGTAATCGAGTTGCGCCTCCTAGAAATCCCGCAAGATGCCATCGCGGTCTATGAAGCATAGAACACTTCACAGTCCACGCTGTCATCTCGCACTATTTCTGAACAGTCGGCTCCACATCTAATAGTAAAATATTGCCCTTTCTTTTTCCGGAGATTTTGCTATGCTAAGTAAATGTTTAGCGAGGAAGAAGGAACGCACAATGAAAAAAACAAAACAAACCGGTGACTTAAACCTCTTTCATTTAACATGGCCGATTTTTTTAGAAGTCTTTTTATTCATGTTGATGGGTATAGTGGATACCTTTATGCTCAGCTCCCTTTCAGACGACGCAGTTTCTGGAGTAGGAGCGGCTAATCAGTATATTCATATAGCGATATTGCTACTAGAAGTAGTGGCAGCAGGAGCTTCAATCGTCGTTGCGCAGTACCTTGGATCAAAGCTTTTTAAAGAAGCTTCCAAAGTTGCAGCACTCTCCATCACACTCAATCTTGTGATCGGAATTATTCTCAGCATCGTCTATTTGATTTTTGCCAAATCGATGATGGTTGCGATGAACCTGCAAGGAGATGTCCTGGACTACGCAGTGAGTTATCTATCGATTGTTGGTGGAGCCATCTTCTTACAAGCCATTATTAACTCCTTGTCGGCCGTCATTCGTGTTCATGGATGGACGAAACAGACGATGTATGTGTCGCTTGGAATGAACATCATTCACGTTATCGGGAACTATGTTTTGATTTTTGGGAAATTTGGTTTTCCTGAACTCGGCGTTGAAGGGGCAGCGATTTCTTCAATTGGAAGTCGTTTCTTGGCGATGCTCGTGTTCTTCTGGTTATTTTATAAAGTGATGGATGTTCGCGTTATGTGGCGAGACTATTTCCAGTGGTCAAAAGACTATATTGGAAAAATTCTTCGTATTGGACTGCCCGCTGCGTTTGAACAAATTTTGTACCAAGCTGCGCAAATCGTATTTCTCTTCTATATTACGTACCTTGGTGCAGAGTCACTTGCGGCGAGGCAATATGCGCACAACATTTCGATGTTCACGTACTTGTTCGCGATAGCTATTGGAATGGGGACTGCCATTATTGTTGGACGGTTTGTAGGGGCTGGGCGTTCTGAAGAGGCGTACAGTCAACTTTGGAAGAGTGTGCAATACGCGATGACATTTACTATTGTGGCCGTATCCATAGTGGTCATCTTCCGAGAGTCGATTGTAGGGATTTTCACGGACAATCCTGAAGTCATTCGTCTTGCCGCACAAGTGCTAGTGTTAGGTCTTGCACTCGAAACGGGAAGAACCTTGAATATAGTCATCATTAACTCGTTACGCGCTGCAGGAGATGCACGCTTCCCTGTAATAATGGGAGCTATTTCAATGATCGGTATCAGTCTACCGCTCGGTTATTTCTTCGTTTTTACTTTGGAATGGGGACTAGTGGGTGTGTGGGCTGCGATTGCAATTGATGAATGGACGCGTGGATTGATCATGTTGTTTAGATGGAAGAGCAAAGCATGGAAAAGATATGCGCTCGTTAAAGTGCCAGAAAAACAAAAAGAAGCCGAGTCGTTGTAAACTCGGCTTCACTGCTAGCTGAACATCGGGAATACGTATGAAATCAAGAACCAAAGAATACCAAAGAAAATAATGATGTACGCTGCATATTTGATAAATGTAGCACCGACTAGACCGCTGTCTGTCTTTTCTTCACGTCGAACCTCAACGTGCTTTTCTTCATGACGGTTGTTATCCATAAATAGACCTCCTTGTTTAGGTGTTTACTATGAAATACCCCGCCATGAAAAAATTTAAACGTCGATACGATTCGAATTAATTAGCAACACCAGTGCTGGGCCGGCAATTGGTATGAAGGCCAATGCCTTTGCGCGAGCTTCTGGATAAAAGTGATACACGGCATAAATGGATAGGCCCCAAAGGACGAACCAATCTACTGTCATGACCGATACAAGATGCGACTGTTGGAAAGTTTCCATATAAGCATCTAGTGAAATGCCGTTTTGTAAGGAAATCAAATTGGCGACTGTAATCACAATCAAGAATAGTAGCCATGTTTTTGAGCGTAAAATACGAAGCAACCATTTAGGCGTTCGGATTTTTCGTTCCGGTGGTCGATTTCCGAAAGCAAAATACAAGAGTAGTGAAAACGCACCAAGGCCGAATGAAACGAGCGAGAACGGCCAAGCCGGCCAACGTTTCGTATCGTTGCGAAGTAGTACTGTGAGAAAGATGAGTGGGAAAATCCCTAACGAATTAAATACAGTTAACACGAGGGGATCAATCGCCGCCCAATTTCCTGCAAATACTTCTGTTAACACGGGATCACTGCTGTTGCCTTGCCCAGGTGCTAGAAAAACAGCATAGCCAACGAGTATAATCCACACTACAAAAAATATCATTGGACCACCTCTTTTTTCTTTTCATCATACCCTAAAATGATTCGTGTCACCTAGTTCTAGGAAAAGTGATCCAAATGCAGAGTTTCTGCGTTATCTTATTAATAGTAATACTTTGCTACTTTCCGTTATGATAAGAGGAACTGGAAGTAGGGGAGGGAACTACGTGTCTTTTTCGGATGAAGAGTTGTACGAGCAAATTTTAGCCAAGGATCAACATGCGCTAGAAGAGCTTTATAATAAATATGAACGACTGGTCTATTCATTTGCTTACCGTATGATGCAAGATCAACAACGAGCAGAAGACATCGTGCAAGACGTATTCACAAAGCTCTGGCGTGATCACGCACCATTTGATGCTAGCCGCGGCAAGTTTTCTTCATGGTTGCTCACGATGACACGCAACCGTTGTTTGGACGTGATTCGAAAGTCTGCTAAACAACAAGAAGTCGGATTACTAGATAAAGATGCTGAACGTGTCACGGATACAATGCATGATGCCCCCGAGCAAGCGGTCGAGTGGCAAGAGAAAAGTGATCGTATTCGCAAGGCATTGTCTTATTTGAAAGAAGATCAAAGAAAAATTGTTGAGCTGTTTTATTTTCATGGCTACTCGCAAGACCGTATCTCAAAAGATTTAAATATTCCTTTAGGGACGGTCAAAGGAAGGATACGATTAGCCTTACAACATCTCAGAAAACGATTAGAACCGGAAAGGGGGGAACTTGCAGATGGAACGAGTGATGTGTGATTTAACAATTGATTATTTCAACGAACAACTGACAACGGAAGAGAAGGAAGCGTTTGAACAGCATTTGGCAACATGCGCCGAGTGTCAACAAGAGCTTGCTGAGTGGCAGGCGTTATCAGAAGATTTACCGTACGTGTCGGAATTCACGGAACCGCCAGTGGGAATGAAAGAACGTGTACTTGGGTCAATCTTTGAAGAGACCCCACCAGCGCAAGCGGATCCCGTTGTCCCATTCCGACCAGCACCTAAAGAAACTACACAGCCAACACCTGTAACACATACCTCTAGTAAGAGAAGAGGTACACCAAAATGGCTCCCACTTCTTGCAGCAGCGCTTGTCCTCTCATTAGTAGGAAACGCTTATCTAGGATGGATGGTAAGTGATCAACAACAAACATTAGTGTCGCAAAGTGAAACAGTCGATCAATTGATTGCACTTGTGAATTTGCAACCTCTTGAAGGTGACTCAACAGGAACCGCATCTATTGTCCGAAATGGCGATGAGATTCGAGTGGTCGTCCAAGCATCTTCATTGCCAGAACTAACAGATGAAGAAGTCTATCAAGTTTGGTTAATTGATGAGGATGGTCCAGATCGTGCAGGAACATTTACATCCACAGGAACAGATGGAGCGGTTGTGTATACACTTCCTGCTGGGAAAGATTTCACATGGGATCAGATTGCTGTATCTCATGAACCAACAAAAGATAGTGAAACACCACTTGGTGATGTATTGATGGCTTCTACTATTTCAGCACCAAATGCTAATTAATTTCTTGAATCGCTCATGAAAATGGGCGGTTTTTTCTTTTTGTTATACATTTTGTAGAAGGTTGAAACCCTTATGTATCAAACTTTGGAGAAGGTTGGTCAAAAGAATTTAAAAAAACTTTCAAAAAAAGTGATCCAATCGAATTTCTCTTCCGTTAGCTTGGTGTAAATTAAAAACCCCAAAAAAAAAAGGAGAGATTCACATGAACTACAAAATGAAATCAAAAGCAATTTTAGCGGCAACACTGGCAATGACAATGGCGGCACCGGCGATTGCACTAGCAGATGACCACGGCGATCATTCTTCAATGGGTGGAGCAGTTTCAGATGACATGGGAGTTTCTTCACCAGCATCAGAACTTCGCTCGACACTAACACACTTATTCACTGAGCACGCATTCTTAGCAGTGGAAACATTGAAAAAAGGTGCAGATGGAACAGAAGATTTTGAAGCATTAGCTGGCGCATTAAACGGCAACACAGATGACTTAACAGCAGCTGTCTCTTCTGTATATGGAGAAGAAGCAGGAGCACAATTCAAAGAGATTTGGGCTTCACACATTGGCTACTTCGTAGACTATGCAAATGCAACTGCAGCAGATGACCAAGCAGGAAAAGATCAAGCTGTAGCTGAATTAGATGAATACATTGTAGAGCAAGCAGCATTCTTAGATGCAGCAACTGAAGGACGTTTACCAGCAGCAGATCTAGAAGCAGGGTTGACTGAGCACGTAGGTCAATTAGTCGCAGCGTTCGATAGCTATGTAGCTGGAGATTATGAAGCGTCTTACAATAGCGAGCGCGAAGCAATCAACCACATGGTAATGGTAGCATCTGGTATGGCTTCAGCAATTACTGACCAATTCCCTGAGAACTTTGATAATACTGTAGCTGTAACACCAGCAGCGGATTTACGTGCTAACCTAGACCGTATCTTCACAGAGCATGCCGGACTTGCAGTAATGGCTATGCAAAATGGAGTAGATGGTGACCCTGACTATGATGCATCAGCAGCAGCACTTCTTGCTAACGCAGATGACCTATCAGCAGCAGTCGCTTCAGTATATGGTGAAGAAGGCGGAGCACAATTTAAAGAGATCTGGAACAGCCACATTGGCTACTTCGTAGATTACGTGGTTGCTACAGCAAATGAGGATGAAGCTGGACAAGAGCAGGCAATGGCAGAACTTGACGAGTACATCGTTGAGCAAGCAGCATTCTTAGCAGCGGCTACTGAAGACCGTTTACCAGCAGCAGATTTAGAAGCTGGTTTGACTGAGCACGTAGATCAGTTACTAGCAGCATTTGATCTATATGTAGAGGGCGATTTCGAAGGAGCTTACTCAAACCTTCGTGAAGCTTATGCGCACATGTTAATGCCATCAGCGGCTATCTCAGGCGCAATTGTTGATCAATTCCCTGAAAACTTCCAAGGTGGAGAGATGCCAGAAGGTATGCCAAGTACTGGTATGGGCGGAATGGCTGAAGAAGAAGGTATGGGTGCACAAGGATTCCTACTTGGATCTTTACTAGCAGCATCACTTGGTGCAGCAGCATTCATGACTCGTCGCCGTAAAAGCGAACAGAACTAATCCAGCGGGTTAAGACATGGATCCCATCATGCGCGACGACCACTAGATTGGAAGATTCCAATTTAGACTCTTACAACTCTTATCCAGAGTTAGTTCGGGGGACACTAGCAGCATAGGGATGTAAGGGCCAGTATCGTTTCGATGATTTGGACCAACGTCTTTTACCAATAGAAAAAGAGTCCGATACTCTGGGGAGTGTCGGGCTCTTTTGTGTGGTTTTCTAGAAAGATCTTAGGAGATCAGGGCTTGCAGATGAAATTAGTTTCCATAACATGACTCAGGGCACACAAATGAATTTCGAGGGCACAGAAACGCTCGCTCGAGAAACAAAACAACTCACGCAGGTCACAAAAACAGCCGCCCATGGCACAAACCCCCGAGCGATCCAAGCCCTTGCTAGAAAGACCTTAAGAAATCAGTTAAACCTCTGCTCGCACAGAACGCGCTGCATCGATTAGCGCGAGAATTGCGTCACGGTCACCCCGGTGCAGTGCGTCGACTACAAAGCTTCCGACGATTACGCCATCCACGACCTCACTTAATTGCTGTACATGCTCAGGAGTCGAGACACCAAAGCCTGCCATCACTGGAACTGGGCTCACAGACTTAAGTGCAGCAAGATGCTTAAATGTCTCTTCTGGCAGCGACTGGCGTGTCCCAGTGATGCCGTTCACCGTTACAGCGTAAACGAATCCCTGGGAAGCTTTCGCAATCCGTTCCACACGTTCGCGCGGGCTCGTTAAACTGACTAATTGAACTAAATCGATTCCAGCAGGTTCTAGTACACCAGACAAAATCTCGGATTCCTCGAGTGGAAGATCAGGTACGATGACACCTGCAACACGCGCTTCTTTGGCCAAGTTCGCAAATGTATCGAGCCCGAGCTGTAAAATAGGATTGAAATACGTCATGACCACAAGTGGAAGAGTGATGTCGCTCTTTAGTGCCTTCACAGCCTCAAGAACGTCGCGAAGCGTAGTTCCATGGGCAAGTGAACGAAGGCCAGCTGCTTGGATGACTGGGCCATCTGCGACTGGATCGGAAAACGGAATGCCTAGCTCGACCGCTGTTGCACCCGAATTCTGCAAGAATAGCAGTTGTTCCTTTAACACGTCGAGTCCTCCGTCACCCGCCATGATATAGGGGATGAACGCAGTTTCTCCTGCCTCCACGCGCGACTGGATTGCTTTTGTTAATCGACTCATTCGTTTTCCTCCTTACTAGCGAGTGCTTCTCGGATTGTATGCACGTCTTTGTCTCCACGACCTGATAAACAAATGACGACATGATCATCTTCGGTTGTCGTTGGGAGGAGGACGTCTAGGTGAGCAAGTGCATGTGCTGATTCAAGTGCCGGAATAATGCCTTCTGTCTGGGCGAGTAGTTGTAGAGCTGTCAATGCTTCTTCGTCCGTCACAGACGTGTACTCGACGCGACCGAGGTCGTGCAGGTAACTATGCTCGGGTCCGATACCCGGGTAATCAAGGCCTGCTGAAATCGAGTGAGCTTCTTGAATTTGACCAGCTTCATCTTGTAAGAGGTGCATCATGGCACCGTGCAATACGCCAACTTTCCCACCAGTTAAGCTTGCTGCATGTTTCCCAGAAGCGACCCCGTGACCAGCTGCTTCAATACCAATTAACTTTACATCGGAATCATTGATGAACGGATAGAACATACCCATCGCATTACTACCACCGCCGATGCAGGCGAGAACGTGTGTAGGTAACTGCTCGAATTGCGCGAGACTTTGGCGCCGTGTTTCTTGGCCGATTACGGATTGGTAGTCTCGGACAATTTGCGGGAATGGGTGAGGTCCTAGAACTGACCCCATGATGTAGTGCGTATCGTCCACATGTGTGACCCAGTAACGAAGAGCCTCGTTGACGGCGTCTTTCAGCGTACCGCTTCCTTGTGTAACTTCGACAACTTTAGCACCCAGCAACTCCATCCGGAAAACGTTCAACTGTTGTCTACGAATGTCTTCTTTTCCCATAAAAATCGTGCACTCAAGGCCGAACAACGCACTAACAGTTGCAGTAGCAACGCCGTGTTGGCCGGCACCAGTCTCAGCAACGACTTTCTTTTTCCCCATGCGTTTTGCAAGGAGGGCTTGTCCGACTGTATTGTTGATTTTGTGCGCTCCTGTATGGTTTAAATCTTCACGTTTCAAATAAATTTTTGCTTTGTCATAATGCTTAGTTAAACGTTCTGCAAAATATAAAGGATTTTCACGCCCGACGTACTGTTCCAGATAATAGCGGACTTCTTCGTTAAACGCTTGATCTTTTTGCGCGTCAAGGTAGGCTTCTTCAAGTTCTGCTAAAGCGTGCATGAGCGTCTCTGGAACGAATTGGCCACCGTAATTTCCGTAGCGACCTTTTACTGGTGCTGTATAGTTTGTCATCCTAATTCCTCCCGTACGGCGCGTATGAACGCCTTAATTTTATCGCTGTCTTTTCGTCCGTCAGTTTCTACGCCACTCGATACATCCACCATAGCGGGCTGTAAATCTCGTACGGCTTTTCCTACATTTTCTGGCGTCAATCCACCTGCTAGAATGAAGGGTCTCGACGTTGATACTTGATGGAAGTACGTCCAATCAAAAGTGTGACCGGAACCTCCTCGGTGTGTCGTACCTGGTGCATCCACGAGTACGAGAGGAGCGGGGCTTGCAAACGCACGCTCCAAATCTTCTTTTGAACGGATTGAAAATGCTTTAATCACGGGTACTTCAATGGCATCCAGTAATGTGTCGGGTTCATCCCCGTGCACCTGCACGTAATCGAGAGGAACGGCTTGTGCCGTGGCATTGATTTCTTCGGCAGTCGCGTTCACAAAAACCCCTACTTTTTTGACAGGGAACGGAATAGCTTTCGCAAGTTCAGCGGCTTCTGATAGCGTGATTTGGCGCTTGCTCGGGGCGAATACAAAACCGATGGCATCTGCCCCAGCAAAAACTGCAGCTTCCACATGTTCCGCCTCTTTTAATCCACAAATCTTAATACGCGTCATGAACGACCCTCCCGACCTGGAATGCTTGCAGCGCTTCTTCCACTGAATCTGCGCGAACCAATGTCTCACCGACGAGTAATCCATGGGCACCACAAGCACTTAGGCGTTCTGCATCTTGCGGGGAGACAATACCGCTTTCACTAATGAGGTGAACGTTCGCAGTAGCAGGAATTTTCCGTGCCAGCCGTTCCGTCGTATCAAGAGACACTTCGAAAGTACGAAGGTCTCGATTGTTTACGCCAATCAATTGAGCACCTAGATTTAGAGCGATTTCCAATTCTTCTTCGTCGTGCACTTCAACAAGTACTTCAAGGCCAAGACGAGTCGCATAATCGTAGAGTGCGTGTAGTGCATCAACTTCTAGTGCTGCAACAATCAATAAGATGATGGACGCTCCGTGGCTATACGCGGCATCGATTTGAATTGGATCGACCATAAAATCTTTGCACAATACTGGAAGATCGGTAGAGTTTGCTACTTGCGTCAAATCCTCAAACGACCCTTGGAAATACTCGGTGTCCGTGAGAACCGAAATCGCAGCTGCACCACCTGCAACGTAGCGGCTGGCTTGCGCCACAGCATCAAGGTTCGGATGTATCAACCCTTTTGAAGGGGAAGCGCGCTTAATTTCAGCAATCACTTCAAGGCGATTCGAATGCGTGAGTGTATTCGATAATTTTTGGCGTAATGGGATGGATCGCTCCGGTAAGACTGTTGTTTTCAGTTGTTCTACTTCTTTATATTTCGTTGCGATGATTGTATCTAGTATTGTCATGACGTTACCTCCACAGCTGTTGGGTAATGCAGCAATTGATGAAGTGCTTTGCCGGACTGAATGCTCTCCCGCGCAGTTTCAATTCCTTCTTTGACAGAAGATGCAGCTCCTGCAGCAAACAATGCGAGTCCACTGTTTAACAGTGTCGTATCCAAATAAGCTGAAGGCTCGCCATTTAATACAGCCCGTAAAATGTGTGCGTTTTGTTCTGCGTCGCCACCTGCAATCGCTTCACGTGGAAGTGGGGAGAGCCCGACCTGTTCTGCAGTAAGGGTGTGCGTCATGATTTCCGAATCGTGCAACACAGTATAGCGCGTTGTGCCATCAAGAGAAGCTTCATCAAGACACCCTTCACCCGTTACAATGACCGCCCGCTTTCTTCCAAGAAGACGTGCCGCTTCAGCCAGTGTTTGCTGGTAGTCCTCACGGTACACGCCAATTAATTGATGCGTTAACGGATACGGATTGGCGAGGGGGCCAATCAAATTGAAAAGTGTTGGTTTTCCGATTGCTTTTCGAATCGGTTGCAGAACCCGCATCGCCGGATGGACATCCGGTGCGAATAAAAAGGTAAGGCCTGTCGTCTCAAGGAGATGTGCGCTTTCTACCGGTGTAACAGTAAGTTCTAATCCGAGAGCAGCTAATACATCGGCACTTCCTGAACGGCTAGAGATGCTCCGGTTGCCATGTTTAGCGACACGGACTCCAGCCCCTGAAGTGACAAATGCAGCTGTTGTACTGATATTGAAACTTCCCGATTGATCGCCACCTGTCCCACACATATCGAATACCGGGAAGGGAACAGTAGGATAGGATGTCGCACGTTCCATCAAGGCATCCACAACACCTGCAAGTTCTTCCGCCGTTTCTTGCCTCGCGTGAAGAGCCAGCAAGATATCTTTGATCAACTTCTCCTCTGCATCTGCTTCAAAAAATTGACCGGCGAGTTGTTTCATCTCCAATCGCGATAAGTAGTCCCCTTCTAGGATTCGCTCATAAGTAGCTTTCACTTCGCATCACTCCTTGTAAGTAATTGGCCAAGCGTTTTCTGCCGTCCGGTGTTCCGATGGATTCCGGATGATACTGCATCCCGACAATGGGTAACGTGCGGTGACGCATCTCCATCAATGTCCCGTCTTCTTGTGCGAAGCTGACAGGTAGAAACTCTTCTGGAAGAGTCGTTGCATCGACAGCTAACGAATGGTACCGCATCACAACACCGCTTTCTTCTTGAGTATCTGCATCTTGTAAGCGTGAGGTCTTGCCATGAAAGATTTGCGGAGCTGAGATAATGGCTGCTCCAGTGCAAAGTCCCATTAACTGATGCCCTAGACAGATGCCGAGGAACGGGTAAGTAGTATGGAGCTCTTTGTAAATATTTTGCGTGACTGTATAGTCTTTTGGGTGGCCCGGGCCAGGAGAAAGTACGATAGCAGTTGGGTTCATTTTTTGGATGGACTCCACTGTCAACGTGTCGTAGCGCACCACTTCGACTTGCTCTCCGAGTTCTTGAAAGTACTGGGCCAGATTGTACGTAAACGAATCGTAGTGATCGATCAAGAGAATCATTGGAACACCTCCAGAAGAGAGCGTGCTTTGTGTAACGTTTCTTCATATTCTTTCACGGGGTCTGAATCGTACACGATACCAGCACCGGCTTGGATTGCGATGGAACCTTCAGAGATGACCGCTGTACGAATTGCTAGGGCAGCATCTAAATTGCCACTCGCGCTCAAATAGCCGACTGCTCCTGCGTAGACACCGCGCTGCGTCGTCTCAAGTTCATTGATCAACTGCATTGCTCGAATTTTTGGTGCGCCCGAAACGGTACCGGCTGGCAGACACGCTGTGAGTGCTTCAAGTGGGTGGATGTTTGAAAGTAGCTGTCCTTCGACTTCCGACACCAGGTGCATCACGTGTTGATACCGCTCGACTTGCTGATATTTTGTGACTTTTACACTGCCAGCTTTACTAAGGCGACCGACGTCATTACGTGCTAGGTCTACAAGCATGTCGTGTTCTGCGCGTTCTTTCGGGTCTTGCCGCAAATCTTCTTCAAGCGCAAGGTCAAGTTCCGGCGTAGCGCCTCTTGGTCGCGTTCCAGCAATCGGGTTGGACTGCAAAACACCTTCAGAAACGCGTACGAAACTTTCCGGTGAAGCCCCAAGTACAACTGCATCCCCGAAGTCGATGTAAAACATATAAGGGGAAGGGTTGACGCGTCGTAACTTTCGGTAATAGGCGAAGGGTGTCTGATTAATGGAAGCAGAAAGTCTTTGCGACAATACAAGTTGAAAGATTTCCCCCTCATAAATCCATTCTTTCGATTTTTCAACGTTCGCTAGAAATTCGTCTTTTGTGATGTTGGATGTAAAGTGAAGCGGCGTCGCTTCATCGGGAAGCTCAGTCGTGGGCGTCTTTTGTAATTCCGCAACCACTTGCGCCACTTCGTCTTCATTTCCATTGCTGTTTAGTACGGTTACCGTATGCGTCTGATGATCGTAGACGACGACTGTTGGATACCACAGGAAATAGATGTCTGGTAATTCTCGTGCTTTCGGAAGTGGGTGGCCTGTTGGTTCTGTATGCCCTAGCACTTCATATCCTACGTAGCCGATTGCCCCTGTGGAAAAGGGGAAAGGACCTTCGGGAAGTGGAGGGGGAAGCAACTGTTTCAGAAGCGTCATCGCGTCTCCATGAAATTGATCAGTCGCCCCACTCAGTAAGTCTTTCACAGTCAACTGGCCTTTTTCCCCACAATACATCGTGGATGGGGAAGCGCCGATAAAGGAATAGCGACCGGATTTTTCATGCTTCAAAGAGCTTTCAAGCAAAAACTTACGGTCGCCTTGTAAGCGGTGGTAGATAGAAATAGGGGTTAAAGAATCTCCATTAAGAGACTCGTGCACATAGTGTGTCATCTGGACTTGGCTCCTCTCATAGGAGCAGAAAATGAAAAAAGCCCTCCACAGGCAAAAAGCCTGCAGAGGGCGAACGGTTCGCGGTACCACCTCTGGTTTCGAGTTCAAAAACTCGCTCCAGATCTTGTAACGGGGATCATCCGTTCTTCCTTTTCAGAAGACTCTCCAAAGTCCATTCCAGCTGATGACATGACCGGCTTTCAGCGATGACCGGCTCTCTTTGACATGTCGCGTCAGTGTACTCTTCTTTGTCGAGGATTTCTCATCTCTGCTCTCTCATCTCAACTCTGCTCTAGGGCGATGGCGGCTCTCCGGCATCTTCTACCCATCCCGAACAAAAAGTTTTGTTTATCTTACCTTCTTTACTGTGTCGTTGTCAATGATGAAGGATTCATCATTTTCAAAAAGTTTCTTAAAATAGTGTGCGGCTTCCGTCATTTTTGCACCGTACCAGAACATTTCCCCGTCGACTAACACGGGCTTAGAAGTTGATGTGAACTCTGCAAATTCCTGTTTGTGTTTCTCGGCAAATGGAAACGGTTCAGATGCGAGAAGTAGATAATCCGGTTTGAGTTCTTCAAGTAATTCAGGTGTGATTTCAGGATAGCGTCCATCAAGAGGCTTTGCTGCATTTTGGAATCCAAGTGCTTCTAACGTTGCTTGGATATACGTAGTATCACCGACTGCCATATATGGTTTGCGCCAGATCATATAGAGGACAGATGGCTGTCCAGAAACTTTAGGTAGTGAGTCGAAAGACATGCGCGCTTCTTGCTCAAGTTTGGTTGCAGCAGGTTGCGCACCGGACACTGCTCCAAGGTCACGAATCAGACGGTAAGAATCTTCAATCGTCTGGACCTCAAACACGACGACAGGTGCGATTTCTGAAAGAAGCTCTACCGTTTCTTTTGTATTTTCCTCTTTTTCAGCAAGGATCAAGTCAGGCTTTAAAGCGCGTACTTTTTCGATGGAAACATCTTTCGTGCCTCCGATTGAAGGAAGTGTCTCCACCTGATGTTTTGGGAAAATGCAATATTTTGTACGGCCGACTACTTGATCCTGAACGTTCAATGCAAAGAGCGTTTCGGTAATGGCAGGACAGATTGAAACGATTCGCTGTGGAAAAGTAGGAATCTGTAATTCCCTATCTAAATGGTCTTTAAACAGTTTCATCGAAAAAAACACCTCTTTTATGTTTAAGTATAACGAATATCGGGTAAACATGTCGTGGTGAGGATTTTTATCTAGCCTGATTTTTCCTCAACTTGTACGCTGCAAAAAACAAAAATCTCCGGGCAATGAAAAATTCGAAGGAGCTAACAACAATGAACTGGTATACAAAATTGAACCAATACTTTCCTGTAGAAGAAATGAAGTCACGTGAGCATATGGAGACGTTGCTAGAAGAAAAAGGCAAGGTCTACCGCAAAGATGAGGGGCCAAAGCATGTCCTCATGTATGTGGAATTTAAAGACTTTATTTTTGTCGACTACTTGTTTGTTTCAAAAGAAGCACGCGGAGAAGGTCTTGGGAAGAAGTTACTCGAAAAACTAAAAGCCACTGGTAAAACGATTCTATTAGAAGTTGAGCCTGTGAATTATGAAGATACAGATACTGAAAAACGTTTACGTTTCTATCAGCGTGAAGGATTTGTCCATGCGACTCAAATTGGATACAATCGTCGTTCTCTAGCAACTGGCGAGAACACAGTGCTTGAGATTCTTTACTGGACGCCTGAACCACGTGATGAGAAAGAAGTGTACGAAGCGATGAAATGGACGTATGAAAATATTCATACGTACAAAGATGAAGAATTTTATGGGGAATCGTATGATCCAACCAACAAAGTTCTCACGTTCCTTACTGAAAAACGCGATTCGATTTTAGATGATAACTAAGAGTCTTTAGCCCATTCTATAGGAATGGGCTTTTTAGTAAACAAATATCTTGAATTCAAGATAATTACGTCGTATACTAAAATCAGAAAGAAACACAAGGAGGAAAAATCATGAATGAATTAAAAGGAATCCACCATGTTACAGCGATCACGAGCAGTGCGGAGAAAAACTATGAGTTCTTCACATATGTGCTCGGGATGCGTTTAGTAAAGAAAACAGTCAACCAAGATGATATCCAGACGTATCACTTATTCTTTGCAGATGACCGCGGTAGCGCAGGAACAGACATGACGTTCTTTGATTTTCCAGGAATTCAAAAAGGGTCTCACGGAACGAACGAAATCTACCGTACATCATTCCGTGTTCCAACGGATGCAGCATTAGAGTATTGGGTGAAACGATTTGACCGTCTAGGTGTGAAAAATCAAGGAATTGAAGAACTGTTTGGCCGTAAAGTTGTAAAATTTGCTGACTTTGACGACCAGCGTTATCAATTGATCTCAGACGAAACAAATAGTGGAGTCGCTTCCGGTACTCCATGGCAGAACGGTCCGATTCCACTAGAGTTTGCGATTACAGGATTGGGTCCGATTGTGTTCCGCTACGACCGCGTCGACTTCTTAAAGGAGATGCTAGATAAAGTACTTGGTTTCCGTGAAATCGCATCTGAAGGCGATTTGACGTGGATGGAAGTAGGGGAAGGTGGAAATGGGGCTGCGGTCATCATCGAGAAGAACGTCGTGTTACCACCAGGTCGTCAAGGTTTCGGTACGGTTCACCACGTGGCGTTCCGCGTTGAAGACCGGGACGCATTGAATTTCTGGATTGACCGTTTGAACCAAGTGGGTATTCCGTCATCTGGCTATGTCGACCGATTCTATTTCGAGTCATTATATGCACGAATCGCACCACCGTTATTATTCGAGTTTGCGACAGATGGGCCAGGATTTATGGATGATGAGCCATATGAGACTTTGGGAGAGAAGCTAGCATTGCCACCGAAGTTTGAAGGCCGCCGCGAACAAATCGAAGCGTTAGTTCGCCCGATTGATACGGTGCGTAGTACGAAGGATATTCAAAAAGAATATGAGTAATAAAAAGCCGACCTCGCGTGATGCGGGGTCGGTTGTTTTATTTTGCGCTATACGTAGTAACAAAACTAGGTCCATCAAAAATTGCTGGACGTTTGTCGATGCCCTCGTCAGTACCGCGTTTTGCGTGTGCTTTTGAATAGGCTTGTGATGATTGCCAATCCTTGAAATTCTTCTCGTCTTCCCATTCCGTCAATATGATGTATGTGTTGGAATCCATTGGGCGCATCACGCGAATCGCGATAAATCCTGGTTCGTCTTCAATCGCGCGAGCGCGGTTCATGAAGCGTTGTTCGAACACGGGGCGACCTGCTTCCGTCACAGGAATATTATTTAATACGAAAAATCCTTTATCAGAAAGCTCTCCAGACGAATCAATCACTTCATAGCCATGCCCCTCTAGTTCTTGCAGAGTTTCATATTCGTTAATATAACGTTCTGTTTCGCCTTTTAAATGAAAACCGCTCACTTGCGGTGTATCTGTCAAATAAATGTACATACCTAAACTTCCTCCTTATCCAACTTCTATCGGTTGGAGAGTTTTTAAAGCTTCGAGTGCTTCCTTCAATACTTCAACATCTTTAACTAAGGCAATACGCGCAAACCCGTCACCTTCTGTACCAAAGATAGATCCAGGTACCATGACGACTCCTGTTTCACGCAATACGTGGAACACAAATTCTGTGTCTTTCATCGGATACGGATACGCTGCCCAAATGAACATACCACCGTTTGAAGGTGCGACTTTCCAGCCGAGTTCTTCAAGTCCTTGTCGCAATACTTTGTGACGTTCTGAAAATACGTGGCGCAGATTATCAGTGATTTCCTCTGCGTGCGATAGGGCTGTGATGGCTGCCTCCTGAATCGGTTCAAAAATTCCATAGTCGAGATGAGATTTCAAGCTTTTGATTACAGCAATCAATTCAGCATTTCCTGCGATGTACGCAATTCGTGCCCCAGCCAGACTAAAGGTCTTTGATAGAGAATTAATTTCAAGCCCCACTTCTTTAGCTCCAGGAGTGGCCAAGAAACTCTTCGGTCCGCTTCCATCAAAATAAAATTCAGCGTACGCAGCGTCATGGACAACAATAATATTGTGCTTTTTCGCAAACGTGACGACGTCTTTGAAAAACGAATCACTTGGCAAAGCCGGTACTGGGTTGCCAGGTAAATTTAAAATCAACAATTTCGCTTTATCTGCAATTTCATCAGGTATCGATGCGATGTCCGGTAAGAAACCGTTCTCTTCATCAAGTGAAAGGTAGTAAGGTATTGCACCGGCTACATGGATGCCTGCATCATATGCGACATATGCGGGATTGGTTGTCAGGACAATATCGCCTTCATTGCAAAACGCAAGAGGGAGGTGGACAAGACCTTCTTGTGAACCCATTGTCTGAATAATTTCAGTTTCGGGGTCTAAGGAGACGCCCATACGATTTTTGTAATAGGTTGCGACCGCTTCATAAAAACGTGTAGTCCCAGTCAATGTATAACCATAAGAAGTGGCAAGCGCACTTTTCTCTGAAAGAGTCTGACGGACCGCTTCTGCTGGTGGGAGGTCTGGGCTGCCAAGGCTCAGGTCATAAACAGGTAAGTCATTTGAGGTGCGGACAGCCGCGGCTTTTTTTAGTTCTCCAAAAATTGATGTAGGGAAGCGTTCCATTCGTGTTGCAGGTTGAACATTCACATGCGTCACTCCTTAACTGATTGGATAAAATACCTTTTCAGTATAGCATGGGTTGTATTGTCTAGAAGTACAATTGTGTTATTTTATAGACTTATACGCTTCAAGTGCGCGTTCCCGTGCTTCTTTATGGTCGACGATCAGTTCGATATCTTGCTCAGCTTTCCAGTGATGTACGTATTCCGCGTTTTTATCGAATTTCTCGAGTTGAGTCGTGGGATTAAAGATTCGGAAATACGGCGCAGCGTCAATACCCGTCCCAGCGACCCACTGCCAACCCATCCCGTTATTCGCCTCGTCGTAATCGACCAATGTCTCTTTGAACCATTCAGCTCCCCACTGCCAAGGAAGGAGAAGGTGTTTGGTGAGGAAGGAAGCTGCGACCATTCGTACGCGATTGTGCATCCAGCCTGTTTCCCAAAGCTGCTTCATGCCAGCGTCCACAAGGGGATAGCCCGTCTCACCGCGTTTCCACTTTTCGAAGTCGGCTTTACTTGCTTTCCATGGGAACTTATCGAATTCAGACCGCAACGCCTTCGTCTCAAGCGTTGGATGCTCTAACAATTGACGTTTTGCGAACTCGCGCCACACGAGTTGGCGTAGGTAAGGCTCCGCATTCTTTTCTCGTTTCGCAGCGTAGTAGACAGCGCGAACGCTAAGATTGCCCCACGTCAAATACGGAGAGATTTCAGAAGTTGCCTGCGCGTCTGGAAAGTCTCGCATTTTTTTGTAGTCCCCAATCTCTTCTTTTGCAAATCGTTGGAAGTTTTTGATGCCCGCTTTTTCACCTGGAATCCAGTGCTTCGCAAACTTTTTCGTCCACGGATGATCGGGGAGGAGTTCTAGTTCTTCAATTGTCTTCAATGTTTTTGCACGGATCCCTTGCCATTCTTCAGGCATCGCAACCGGTCGTTTCACCGTTTCTTGCTGCGAACGTTTATAGAAGGGAGTGAAAATCGAATAAGGTTCACCGTTGTCTTTTGTCAGTTCGTGATGGGGGAAGAGGAGGTCTCCATCCAGTGTTTGATACGTGATGGATTTATCCTCTAACACTTTTTTTACAGCGATTTCTACCTTTCGCTCGTCTGTTGCATAGCTGTCATTCCACAGAACTTGGTCACAGTTATGTTCGTCTACAAGTTTTGGTATGCAAGTCGTTGGATCTTCATCCGTGACTAGAAGTGTAATTCCCTTTTCATGAAGCGTGCTTTTCAGTTCTTTCAATGATTCTTCTAACCACCAACAAGAAGCTTCTAATTTGCGCATCTCAGGGGATAGAGTGAAAAGAGCTAGCACGCGGCCATCGTGACCGGCTTGTGCTAGCGCAGGGTGATCGTGAAGGCGGAGGTCACGACGAAACCAGACAAGTGTCCGTTTAGTCATGCGCAGCGCCTTCTTTCGGGGTATGGTCTTCTTCACGTAACGTGCCGTCTGTCATCTTAAAGACACGGTCACAGTAGTCAATCAATCGCGTATCATGTGTGACGACGAGTGTGGTCGTCTTTTTCGACTTCGTTTCTTTTTGCAACAGTTCCATCACTTCATACGCGCGTTCTGAATCCAGAGAGGCTGTCGGTTCATCGGCTAATACGATAGATGGGTTCGTGTACAAAGCCTTTGCTATCGCCACTCGTTGGCGTTCCCCTCCAGACAAGTCGGAAGGGTACTTGTTGCAAAGCTCTTCGATACCAAGGTCTTTGTAGAGATCTTCAAGCTCTTGGTCGTTTAATGTGTCTTTTTTTACTTTCTTTAAGAGCATCATTTGGTTGTGGACCGTTAAAAATGGCACCAGGTTAGATGCTTGCAAAATAAAGCCGATTTCGTTCAATCGAACTTTGGATAGCTTCTTCTCGTTGAGTTTTGCTAGAGAAGTGCCATTGATCAGAACGTCTCCTTCCGATGGTGTCTGCAATCCGCCGGCAATTGTTAAAAACGTACTTTTACCGGAACCAGAAGGACCGATAATAGCAATCATTTCTCCAGCTTTGGCTTGAAAGTTGGTTTCTTTTAGGGCTTCGACTTTTTTATGACCCGAGCCGAATGTCTTTTTCGCTTGTTTGAGTTCAAGTACTGTCATATCATCACGCTCCTATTGCTTTCAGTGGATCGATTTTTACTATCGTTAATACGGAGAAAATCGCGCCTAAGATGGCAACTGCAATTAACACGATGCCGTAGATGGCCATTGCAACACCATCAAATTGCACAGGCACTGCGTTCGGAAGGAACAAGCCTGTCACAAGGGTCAACACGTAGCCCGTCACAACCCCGACGGCTGCCAAAATAAACGTTTGTGCTACTACTGAACGTGCCAAGTACCCATTTGAAATTCCTTGAGCCTTCATAACTCCGAACATATTGATCTTTTGCACGGTCAACACGTATAAGAAAATCGCAACGATTGTTGCAGAGATGATGAATAGGAAGTAAATCATAAAGTCGAGCGTTAGTTTCTGCTCTGTATAGCCTGGTAAGTTCTCAATAAATGTTTGGGTATCGACGATTGCCAAATCTTCTGGCGCATCCAGTGCGGATAAATCATCTGAACGAATGACAATACCATTTACTTGATCTGCATTTTGCTCAGCAGCTTCTCCAAAACGCACTAGTTGGAATGTGTCGAGTGACGCGTAGAGAACAGGTGCTGCGTTAAAGCGCGCATCTTCTGTGAAACCTACGATGGTCAATTCTTCATCGGAAGAAGATAGCGTAAGCGTGTCTCCGATTTCAAATCCTTCTTCTTGTAAGAAGTCTGCTGCAACCACTTCATTTTCTCCGGAGAACAGTTCGCCTTCTGAGATATCTGGTGTGATAAATTCATCTTCGTTAATACCGAAGATTGCCACACCTTGTTTCAAGTCACCGCTTGTCACGATGGTATTCAACTGGCCAAGTACAGCAGTTTCTGCGTCGAGTTCATCCGCATCGTCAATCGAAAGGAACGACTGTGGAAGGCTCTGGTCAGAATCCTCCGTCAACATGATGCCGTCACCGTCCCATTTATCTACGGCCTCTCGGTTTAAGTTTGCGAGTCCATTTGCAAGTCCCGTCAAGAAAAAAACGAGGTAAGAGACAAGGAACAGTACCCCGATCACAAGCGCAAAGCGCAATTTATTCTTTTTTATTTCATTCCATGCTAAAAACATCTAGTCATCCTCCTGTCTTGGTGTAAAGTCTTTGAAGCAGCCAAGCAACTAGCCATCCGTAGAGAAGGTGACCTGTCTGCCACCAAGCTAGCGCACTTAAGTCGGTCACTTCAGGTGTCCGACCTGAAAACCCTGTCGTTGGATAGATGATCAATCCAATGAGTAGTGCTGTTAACACTGTATACAAGAACGGCTTGTTCCAGCGTTTCCAAAGCCAGGCATAGATAAATGCCAATGCAAACGACACGACCATGTGGAAACTGATTTCAATCCACTCAGGGAATGTGTAATTTTTCAAAATCGGAAAATAATCAACATTTAACAATAGTGTATAAACTTTATCTCCTGTTAGCCATTCAATGAACTTGAAATAATAATTAAGGACAAGTCCTGATACGAGCCCAACGAGTAAAATACGTCCTGCTTTATCCATACATTCAACACATCCTTTACAACAATTATACAGGAAGATTGTTTTCTTCGTCAAATTATTGTATAATGTTATCAAATCAACAAATTGAAAGGAGGCCGACTAATGAAGGGAAATTATAATATCCAACAGGTCTCTGATGTAACAGGTCTGTCGAAACAAGTCATTCGGAAATGGGAAGAGAGGTACCAGCTCATAGAGCCCGAACGGATGGACAATGGGTACCGCCTTTATCAAGATCAAGATATCTCGACGCTTCTTCGTGTAAAACGTCTTTCTGAAGAAGGGTATACAATTAAACAAGCTGCGTTGCTTCTCGAGAAAGAACGCGAGGCTGAACAGGCGGGGAATCAAACTATTCCCGTTCCCGTTGTAGAAGAGTGGAATGATTATGTATTTAAATTACTTGAATACGGTGCAAATTGTGAGGAGCTCGAGTTAAACCGAACACTTCACCAAGCGCATCAAAATTTGGGACTCGACTTATTCTTAAGTTCCGTCGTTCTACCTTACCTTAGAGAAGTAGGGACGCGTTGGGAGAAGAAGCAATGGGATGAATACCAAGAAGCGGTCTCAAGTATGGTTGTACGCGATTTTCTTGTACAAATCCGCCGAAACTACCCTTACCGTGAAGATGCGCCCCTAGTTCTTGGGGCGTGTGTACCAGGAGAGTATCACGAAGTGCCTCTCCATATTTTGCTTTTACAATTTATGGTCCGCGGCTGGAAGTCGTTTATGATCGGCTCGTCACCTGCACCCGGTTCCATCGAGGCATTAGTCGATCGATTGAAACCAAAATTTGTTTTGCTCTCTGCTTCTACTTCCGTTCCCTTAAAGGAACATCCGGAAACTTTACTAAACTTGAATGAGTTTGCTAAAAAGCATCCGAAGATTAAGTTCTTTGCAGGTGGTAGTGGGATGGAGACGTATTTAAAGACCAACCATTTGGACGCGATTCGTTTTGCTCCAGACTTAAACGCTATTATTCAAGAATCCTTATAAAAGTAGAGTCTGTCATGTGATGACAGGCTCTTTTTTTTATGCTACACTCAAATTAGTAGTAGGTACTAATAACAGTTAACAATGGAGGTCGCTATGCGAGATTTGATCAACTTAGCTGGGAAGAATATTGTTGTCATGGGTGTTGCGAACGAACGGAGTATTGCGTGGGGAGTCGCCAAATCATTGTTTGATGTTGGAGCGAATGTCATTTTCACGTACCGTAAAGAACGGTCATTAGGAAAAATTCAAAAAGTATTAGAAAAACAAGAACGCGAAGCTGCGGTCATCCAATGTGATGTGAATGATGATGCGAGTATCAAGCAGGCATTCACAGAAATCGGTGAGAAGTTTGGTGTGATTCACGGCGTCGTCCATTCGATTGCATTTGCTCACGCAGAAGACTTACACAACAACTTCTTACAGACGTCTCGTGACGGCTTTGCATTTGCACAAGACACAAGCGCGTACTCGTTAATTGCAACAGCTCGGGAAGCAAAGCCGTTCATGACAGAAGGCGGATCAATCATCACGATGAGTTATTTAGGCGCAGAACGCGTATTAGATGGATACAATGTGATGGGCGTTGCGAAAGCATCTTTAGAAGCATCTGTTCGCTATTTAGCAAACGATATCGGAAAAGACGCAATTCGTGTCAATGCGATCTCAGCAGGAGCGATCCGTACACTCGCTGCAAAAGGCGTTCCAGCTTTCAACGAGATCTTACATCAGATTGAAGCAAAAGCACCTCTGAAGCGAAATGTTACACAACAAGAAGTGGGTGACATGTCTGTTGCGCTTCTTGGAGACACAGGACGCGGTGTCACAGGTGAGGTCATCTATGTAGATAGTGGCTACCACATTATGGCGTAACCTTATACAACAACCTATTCCAAATTCACTGGAATAGGTTTTTTTTAATGAACTTAGGGAACAGTAAAAATGGAAATGAAGTTCATTAAAGGAGGAAGCCCATTTGACCAATCAAGAAAAGAACAGTAAGCAGCAGCAGCTCGACCAGTTCCGTGTAAATGATCAAGACCAGGCCCTCACGACCAATCAAGGCCTCAAAATGGCAGAGGATGAATTTTCCTTAAAAGCTGGTGAACGAGGACCGACCCTCATTGAAGATTTTCACTTCAGAGAAAAAATGACCCATTTTGACCATGAACGTATCCCAGAGCGCATTGTTCACGCGCGGGGCGAAGGAGCGCATGGTGAATTTGAACTTTATGAATCATTAGAAGCCTATACAAAGGCTGAATTCCTCACAGATACATCGAAAAAAACACCCGTATTCGTACGTTTTTCAACAGTAGCAGGATCTCGTGGTTCTGCAGATTTAGCACGTGATGCTCGCGGATTCGCTACAAAATTTTATACAGAACAAGGAAACTATGACTTAGTAGGAAACAACATTCCTGTTTTCTTCATACAAGACGCAATCAAGTTCCCAGACCTTGTCCATTCCGTAAAACCAGAACCGCATAATGAAATTCCACAAGCGGCGTCTGCGCATGATACGTTTTGGGATTTTGTGGCGAACAATCAAGAGTCTGCGCACATGGTGATGTGGACGATGTCTGACCGTGCTATCCCGCGTAGCCTTCGTATGATGGAAGGCTTTGGTGTGCATACATTCCGTTTGATTAATAAAGAAGGAACATCCCATTTTGTGAAGTTCCACTGGAAACCAGTGCTCGGCACACATTCAGTGGTCTGGGATGAAGCCCAAAAAGTAAATGGAAAAAACCCGGACTTCCACCGTGAAGATCTGTGGCAAGCAATTGAAGATGGGAATTTCCCTGAATGGGAGTTAGGTCTTCAGATCATTTCAGAAGAAGACGAGTTCAAGTTTGATTTCGATATTTTAGATCCTACAAAGCTTTGGCCAGAAGAAGACGTGCCGGTGAAACTTGTCGGGAAGATGACGTTGAACCGCAATCCGGACAATTTCTTCGCAGAAACAGAGCAAGTCGCATTCCACCCGGGTCACTTAGTGCCAGGGATTGATTTCACGAACGATCCACTGCTTCAAGGACGCTTGTTCTCGTACACAGACACGCAGTTGATCCGTCTCGGCGGACCAAATTTCCACGAGTTGCCGATCAATCGTCCTGTTTGTCCGTTCTTCAACAATCAACGTGATGGCTATGGCCGCCAGACAATTAACGTCGGTCGTGTGAGCTATCATAAAAATTCATTGGCAAACAATACGCCACGTACGACACCGGAAGAAGAAGGCGGCTTTAGTCATTACCAAGAAAAAATTGATGCGCGCAAAGTTCGTGCTCGTAGTGAGAGCTTCAAAGACCACTTCTCACAAGCTACGATGTTCTTTAATAGTATGTCGGAAGTAGAGAAGAAGCATTTGATTGACGCGATGAGCTTTGAGCTAGGTAAGTGTAAAGAACCAAGCATTCGTGAGCAAGTCGTGGAGATGTTCAGTCATGTGCATATCGATTTAGCCAAACCTGTTGCGGAAAGTTTAGGTATGGAAGCTCCGACTGAAAAAGGTCCGTACTCTGAAAAGTCATCACCTGCACTTAGTCAGATGAACACAGTGATGAAGCCAGATACGCGGAAAGTGGCAGTATTAACTTCCGTTCATGCTTCTGGTGATGTTCAAGCAGTTGTGGATTCTTTGAAGTCGGCAGGCTTGCAGGTTGAAGTGATTGCAGAGCGTCAAGGGAAACTGGATGGTGGTCTAGAAATCGACCAGAAGTTCTTGACGGCAGATTCGGTTCTCTACGATGCAGTAGTAGCAGTAGCGGGACCGGAAGCTTCGAGTATTTATAAGAAAGAAGCATCCAACTTCTTACGAGAAGCATTTGATCATGTGAAACCGATCGGTTCTGCGGGAGACGGCAAGCAGCTACTTGAGCACCTTGGATTCACTGGGGAGCCAGGTGTCACGGATGATGTGTTGTCAGCATCATTTGTTGACGAAGTAGCCAAACACCGTTTCTGGGAACGTGAGCTTGGCGGCAAATCTAACAACAAACACTAATTACATCAGCCCGTCCGACGAAATTACCGTCGGGCGGGTTTTTATTTGAGATTGATGATGGTAATTAGTTTCCACAAAAGTGTGACAGACACCAAATTTGCGAATACCAAACTAAGTTGAGTGAAGTGGAGGGGCTGACTCCGGAGGGATTAAAAGCGGAACGTGAGACCCCGGAAGCGTGATCTTGCGCTGAGGAGGCTCACGACGCGCCCTCGGAAAGCAGCCCCGCAACGGAACTCAACGTTTTAGTCAGTTGTCGGCTCTACATCTAAAATTTAGTTTCCATAATATGACTTCGGTAGAACAAATCTGATTTCAGTAGAATAAAAGTCCATTTCGGTAGAACAAATCACAATTAGTGGAGAACAAATCTCCATTTCATCCGATGAACGTCCGCTCAGCGCAAAACTCACCCGCGTTTTCCCTAAATTGCCCACGATTCAGAAAGGACTAGAAGGGGTAGAGCTAGAATAGAGATAGAAAAGGAGTGTGGGCATATGAAATACGTCATCATCGGGGGAGACGCAGCCGGTATGAGCGCTGCGATGGAAATCGTCAGAAATGAAGACAACCCAGAAATCACTGTGCTTGAGGCAGGCCATATATATAGTTACGGCCAATGCGGACTTCCGTATGTGATCAGTGGAGAAATCGAAAAATCATCAGATGTTATCGCGCGAAGTGTGGAAGAATTCCGGTCAAAATACGGCATCGATGCACGAACGGGGCACGAGGTACGTGAAGTGGACAGCGAGAAGAAAATTGTTCGCGGACGCATCTTACATTCTCTCGAAGACTTCGAAGTCTCGTACGACAAACTCCTTATTGCGACAGGAGCAGCCCCTATTTGGCCGGACTGGGAAGGGATTTCACTAAAAGGCATTTATCCGCTGAAAACGATTCCGGACACAGAACGTATACTGACCGCTCTTCAAAAAGACGTGAAACGCGTTGCCATCATCGGCGGAGGATACATAGGACTCGAACTCGCAGAATCGTTTCGTGAACTGGATAAAGAAGTCCGCATATTCCAACGAGGGCCACAACTTGCGAACATTTTTGATTCCGAGATGGCCGAGCTAATTCTACGAGAAGCTGAGCGGAAAAATGTGCGTGTCCATCTAGAAGAAGAGGTTCTAAAATTCAGCGGAGAAGATGCAGTTGAAAAAGTACACACGTCGAAAGGAGAATACGAAGCAGACCTTGTCATTGTTGCGATTGGCGTAAGTCCCTCCACACAATTCATCACGAATGCCGAGAAATTGAAAAACGAAGCACTTCTCGTCAATGAGCGTATGGAAACAACTGTGCAAGACATTTACGCCGCTGGAGACTGTGCGAGTCATTACCATATGTTAAAAGAACAACCGGATTACGTACCGCTTGGTACAACTGCGAACAAGCAAGGACGGATTGCAGGGCTTTCCATGATTGGTTTCAATAATGAATTTAAAGGAATCTTAGGAACGTCCATTATAAAATTCTTTGACCTCACACTTGGTAAGACAGGCCTTAGTGAAAAAGAAGCAACAAAACTTGGCATCTCGTATGAAACCAATACACGTATCGGGCATGATGTGGCTGGTTACTACCCTGGAAAAGAAGAACTGCATACAAAATTAATTTGGGAAAAAGAGACTCAATGTCTGCTCGGAGCACAAATTATTGGTGGCGCAGGGGTCGATAAACGAATTGACGTATTAACTGTAGCCTTGACCCAAAAGATGTGTTTAGGTGAACTGTTAGATCTCGATTTGAGCTATGCACCGCCTTACAATGGAGTATGGGACCCAATCCAACAAATTGCGAAACGTAACTGGAAACTTGTAAAACGCGAACATGACCATGAACCTTACTAAAGGGGGCATGGTTTTTTACTGTGCATTATTTTTTGTGCAAGCGCTTGCATAATCATTTTGAAAGCAGTAGAATGAGAGAAAGAAAATGGGGGAGTGAATGTCGTGCAACAACAGCCATGGTGGAAAACGAGCGTCGTCTATCAAATTTATCCACGTAGTTTTATGGATAGTAATGGTGACGGAATTGGTGATATTCCAGGAATCATCTCGAAGCTCGATTACTTACAAGACCTCGGAATCGACGTCATCTGGCTAAGCCCAGTCTACGATTCACCAAACGATGACAATGGCTACGACATTCGTGACTACCGGGCCATCCATAAAGAATTTGGAACGATGGCCGATTTAGAACAACTGATTGAAGAAGCCAAAAAACGTGGTATCCGCATCGTGATGGACCTCGTTGTCAATCACACATCCGATGAGCATGCTTGGTTCACAGAATCAAAATCATCGACAGATTCTCCTTATAGAGACTATTACATATGGAAGCAAGGAAATCCACCAAATAATTGGGGCTCTGTGTTCTCAGGTTCTGCGTGGGAACGCACTGAAGAGGATTGGCATTACTTGCACTTGTTTTCCAAAAAACAACCTGATTTGAATTGGCGCAGTGAAGCACTCCGGAAAGATGTCTATGATATGATGACCTACTGGTTAGACAAAGGAATCGGCGGTTTCCGAATGGACGTCATTAACTTCATCTCGAAACATGAAGACTTGCCCGACGGGATTGTCCATGAAGGGTCACATTACGGAGACGGCAGCCCCTACTTTATGAACGGACCTGTTATTCACACATACTTACAAGAAATGAATGAAAAAGTTTTAAAACACTATGACATTTTAACGGTTGGAGAAATGCCAGGCGCTACAACAGACGACGCGATTCTCTATACAAAAGAAGATCGTCATGAACTAAACATGGTGTTTACATTTGAACATATGGATCTTGATTCAGGTCCTGGTGGCAAGTGGAATTACAAAGACTTATACTTGCCAGACTTGAAACGAAACTTTGAAAAATGGCAACTTGCCTTAGAGCATGAAGGATGGAACTCGCTTTACTGGAACAATCATGATCAACCGCGTATCGTGTCTCGATTCGGAAATGACGAGGCGTATCGCGTACATTCTGCAAAAATGTTGGCACTCGTGTTACACGGCCTAAAAGGAACGCCGTATATATACCAAGGTGAAGAAATCGGCATGACAAATATCCAACTGCCCGACATCTCGCATTATAAAGATATTGAAACACTCAATATGTACAACGAACGATTGGCTGCAGGGGAAGAGCCGGAAAGTATCTTGAAGCGCATCTACGTTAAAGGACGGGACAATGCACGGACACCGATGCAGTGGACTCCACAAGGCGGATTCACGACAGGTACACCGTGGCTTGCGCAAAACCCGAACACGGCTTCAATCAATGCAGAGCAAGCTGTGAATGATCCTGATTCTATCTTCGCTTTCTATAAAGAGCTAATCGCACTTCGAAAAAAAGAAGCGATTCTGACAAAGGGCGATTTTACTTTACTTTTGCCAGACGATGAAGAATTGTTTGTTTATAAACGTAGTTATCAAGGCACAGAATGGTATGTGCTGGCAAACTTTTCACAGACGACTCGTACTGTAGCGCATGAAGAGTTACCACTACCATCTACACAACACGTAATTGGAAATACAAAACTCAAAACTAGTGCACATGGTATCGAACTTGGTCCCTATGATGCAGTGATTGTCGAGTGTACAAAAGGAGAAGGCAAATGACACAAGTACTTGGAGTAGATATCGGCGGTACGAAAATTCGTTTTGGTGTCGTTACGACAACAGGTGAAGTTTTAGCTGACTGGACCATTCCGACACAAATTCCTCTTTATCCTTATTTAGAGCAGCACGTGAAGCATGCCATTTCTGACCATCCTGGAATCCAAGCAATTGGAATCGGGACGCGCGGAATGGTGGAACCAGGTACAGGCAAAATTGTTTTTGAAATGCAGTTAGAGGGCTGGGAAGGGACACCAGTGAAAGAGTGGCTAGAAGGCGCAACAGGACTTCCGGTCGCAGTAAACAATGATGCGAATGTAGCAGCTCTAGCAGAAGCCATCCTCGGTGCAGGGCAAGGGGCTCGTAACGTTGTAGCAGTCACTGTTGGAACTGGACTAGGTGGCGGGCTGATCTTTGACGGGAAAATCATGGACGGCAAACATGGGGGTGGCGGAGAAATCGGCCACATGCTGTTGTATCCACACGGAATCCCTTGTGGGTGTGGCAGACGCGGGTGCGCAGAGCAATATGTTTCCGGTTCAGCGATTCATCGTTTGATTCAAGAATATCAAGTCGTGCACGCGGACGGTTCTTTCGTCACACCACGTGAAGTGTTCCCGTTAGCATTACAGGGTCATAAACAAGCGCAACAAGTACGCGCGCGTTATGTGCAGGATCTAGCGCTCACAATTTCATCATTACAAGCCATTCTCGACATGGACGTGGTCGTAGTCGGTGGAGGTGTGATCGATTCAGCTGAAGTTTGGTGGAGTCACCTATTAGAAGAGTTAGAACCTTTGTTACTGAAGCCTTTGACTTTAAAACGAGCTCAATTTGGAAATGAAGCAGGCATGCTCGGAGCAGCTATGCTTGTACGCGACGCTGCGGCGCACCGCGAGAAAGGAAGTTTGGCATGACAACTCTTACACTAAAAAATATTACAAAACGTTATGACAATAAAGTACAAGCAGTAACAGATTTTAATTTAGACATTGAAGACCGCGAGTTCATCGTCTTCGTAGGTCCTTCTGGTTGTGGGAAATCAACGACACTTCGTATGATTGCAGGTCTTGAAGATATTTCAGAAGGCGACTTCATGATTGATGGCAAGCGTATGAACGATGTGGCTTCTAAAGATCGCGACATCGCGATGGTGTTCCAAAACTACGCACTTTATCCACATATGAGCGTGTTCGACAACATGGCGTACGGATTGAAAATTCGCAAAGTGCCAAAAGATGAAATCAAGCGCCGTGTGGATGAAGCTGCAAAGATCTTAGGTCTTGATCCTTACCTAGATCGTAAGCCAAAAGCGCTTTCTGGTGGACAGCGTCAACGTGTAGCATTAGGCCGCGCAATCGTCCGTGATGCATCTGTCTTCTTAATGGATGAGCCATTATCGAACTTAGACTCCAAATTACGTGTTCAAATGCGTTCGGAGATCATTAAACTTCATAACCGCTTAAACACAACAACGATTTATGTAACACATGATCAAACAGAAGCAATGACGATGGCAACGCGCATTGTCATTATGAAAGACGGTGTCGTTCAACAAGTTGGTACACCAAAAGAAGTATACGACAATCCAGACAACATGTTCGTCGGTGGCTTTATTGGTTCACCTTCTATGAACTTCCTGACAGGTACAGTGGTAAACGGTCAGTTCAAAGTTGGCGAAGTACTGATTTCACTAACGGATGACCAACAAGCACGTTTAAAAGCATACGAAGGACAAGAAGTCGTTCTTGGTATTCGTCCAGAGCATGTTACAGATGATAACGGAGCTTATGATGTAACGCACGCACACCGAGTACCAGCCTACATTGAAGTGGCAGAACTTACAGGTGCCGAGCAGATTTTATATGCAAATTTAGAAGGGCAAGACTTCATTGGACGTGTAGATGCACAAAACGGTATCGAACGCGGCCAGACTGTGGATCTCGTGTTCCACATGGAGCGGGCACACTTCTTTGATAAAGAGACTGAACTACGAATCGGCGCAGTTGACACTATTTAAGAAAGAAGGAGTTCGCATGGCTGTAACGATTATAGATGTTGCACGAGAGGCCAATGTCTCTCCTTCCACTGTTTCACGTGTCATCGCCGATCACCCACGGATTAGCGAAAAGACGAAGAAAAAGGTACGGGAAGTCATGGAAAGTATGCACTACTATCCAAACTTCCAAGCACGAAATCTCGCAGCGCGCACGACGCAAACTATTGGTGTCGTGATGGCAAACTCAGCGACACTCGCATTCCAAAACCCGTTCTTCCCGGAAGTCATCCGAGGAATTTCTACAACGGCACATGCTTGCAAGCTAGGTCTGTATTTATCTACAGGTGGTACAGAAGAAGAGATCTTCCAAGAAGTTGTCGCGATGGTACAGGGGAGAAAAGTAGATGGCATCATCTTGTTGTACTCTCGAGTAGATGATAAAACACTCAATTACTTACGTGAGATGCAGTTCCCGTTCACGATTGTGGGGCGTCCATATGCATTTGAAGACCAAGTAGATTTTGTCGACAATGACAACAAAAAGATTGCACAAGATGTGGTGGAATATTTATTCGGGTTAGGGCATCGCGAAATCGCCTTCATCGGAGGAGATTTAGAGTTCGTCGTATCATCTGATCGTCTAGAGGGATACCGTGTGGCACTTGAATCGCATGCCTTAAAGTATCAAGAACAATATTTTATCCACGACTTTGCTTTTGAGCAGGACGGAAAAGAAGCAATCAGACAGTTAATGACACAACAGTCACCACCTACTGCTCTAGTGGCGCACGATGACTCAGTAGCGTACGAAATCATTCGTTACCTCGAACAATTAGAGATTCGCGTACCAGAAGATGTTTCGATTATTAGCTTTAATAACCATGCCTTGTCAGAGCATGTAAAACCACCTTTGACATCAGTGGATATCAATATTTTTGAATTGGGTCTAAAAGCGACCGAGTTACTACTCGAGCGCATCAAACAACCAGAGAGAGAAGCGACCCATCAGTATGTGGACACGACGCTCATCGTCCGCAACTCCTGCCAATCTCTCAATACACGGTAGAAGTAAGTGAGGCATCTAATGAAAAAAACATGGTGGAAAGAAGCGGTAGCGTACCAAGTCTACCCACGCAGCTTTCAAGATTCAAACGGAGACGGGATTGGAGACTTGCAAGGTCTGATTTCTCGCTTAGATTACATTCAAGACTTAGGCATCGATATTATCTGGATTTGCCCGATGTACAAGTCACCAAATGATGACAACGGCTATGACATTAGTGATTACCAAGACATCATGGACGAGTTCGGGACAATGGAAGACTTCGATTTGTTGCTTGCAGAAGTGCACAAACGGGGCATGAAATTGATCATCGACCTTGTCATTAACCACTCATCGGATGAACATGAATGGTTCATCGAGTCGCGCTCTTCTAAAGAGAGTGACAAACGTGACTGGTACATTTGGAAAGACGGAAAAGATGGCAAAGAACCAAATAACTGGGGAAGTATTTTTGGTGGTTCTGCATGGGAATATGATGAGGCGAGTGGTCAATACTTCTTGCACTTGTTCTCTACTAAACAACCAGACTTAAACTGGGAAAATGAAGATGTGCGCACAGCTTTATATGACATGGTCAACTGGTGGTTGGATAAAGGAATCGACGGCTTCCGCGTAGATGCGATTAGCCATATCAAGAAAGATCTTACGTTTTCTGATATGCCGGAAGAAGAAGGCAAAGAGTATATTCAAGCATGGTCCAAATACATGAATGTAGAAGGTATCATGCCTTTCCTGGGTGAGTTGAAGGAAAAGACGTTTGCGAACTACGACATTATGACGGTTGGAGAAGCAAACGGAGTAAGTAGTGAACAAATCTCGGAATGGGTCAATGAAACCGATGGCAAGTTCGATATGGTCTTCCAGTTTGAGCATCTCGGACTTTGGGATGGCAACTCTTTAGATGTACTCGAGCTGAAAAACGTTTTAACGCGTTGGCAGCACGCCCTTGCAAACGATGGATGGAATGCATTGTTCATTGAAAATCATGACAAAGCGCGCATCGTTTCAACATGGGGGAATGACCAAGAGTATTGGGCACAAAGCGCAAAAGCTCTTGCGACGATGTATTTCTTCATGAAAGGAACACCATTTATCTACCAAGGGCAAGAGATTGGGATGACAAATGTTCAATTCGACTCGATCGATGACTACAAGGATGTGTCGGCGAAGAATATGTATCGTGAGCGGTTGGCAAATGGCGACACACACGAAGCAATCATGCAAGATCTGTGGCAGACGAGCCGCGACAATTCGCGTACGCCAATGCAGTGGTCAGAGGAGATGAACGCTGGCTTCTCTGAGGGGACACCTTGGATTGGTATGAATCCAAACTACACAGAAATTAACGTGGACCGCCAACTTTCGGATGAACAATCGATTTTGAACTATTACAAAGCGATGATTCGTTTGCGTAAAGAAAATGATGCTTTTGTTTATGGCGATTATGATTTGGTGTTAGCAGAAGATGCACAAGTTTATGCCTATACACGCACTCATGAAAACACTCGCTTCCTCGTTGTAGCGAACCTCACAGCAGAAGCAGCTTCCATCGAGAGCCTTTATGAGACTGTAAAAGATGCACAAGTTGTGCTTGCGAACTCTGACTCAGAAAGTCTAGAGCTTGCACCGTTTGAAGCGCGTATTTATAAATTAGTATAAGGTAGCATGCTAAAATCAGTATTTTCTCTTGTGTACAGTTGAGAGTAAATACTGATTTTTGCTATGTTGAGCTACATTGCAGGGCTGCTTTCCGAGGGCGCGGCGTGAGCCTCCTCAGTGCAAGAACACGCTTCCGGGGTCTCACGTTCCGCTTTTGATCCCTCCGGAGTCAGCCCCTCCATTCCGCTCAACAATTCAGTCTGTAAATCCTATTCTTCAAGCCTAATTTATTCTTTATGTTATAGATTTTCTGTACACTTAAATTGATAAGTAAGATGAAAGCACTATTTCTATTAACTGCCCGGAAGCTAGAACGTCATTTCCCGGGCTATCGAAGTTTTGCCGAGACCCCGCAACAAGACGCAGTCGATGGGAGGAGGCTCGGTGAAAGTTCCCCAGGAAATGGCGTTCTAGCTGGAGGGCTTACCAGTTAAGAGTGGCGTTCAACATATTTAAACAAAAGGAGGAAAACGATGAAACTCGCAATTTTCGGAGGCACAGGGCGTGTCGGGAAACAGGTCGTGGATATGGCGCTGCAAGGTGGCCACGAAGTTCAACTACTCGTTCGTACGCAGCAGGACTGGATGGATCAACCAGGAATTACTGCGATTGTCGGAGATGCTAAAAATCCCGAAGATGTAGCAAAGACAGTTCAAGGAACAGACGCGGTCTTTAGCGGCCTTGGTACAGATAAGACCACGACACTGACAGAATTCATCGAAGGCCTGATTCCAGCACTAGCTATTGCAGAGATTTCACGAGTCGTGACGATTGGAACAGCTGGAATTTTAGATAGTCGAACGACACCAGGTGTATATCGTTTCCAGTCTGGTGAATCAAACCGCAAATTGACATTTGCAGCTGAACAACATGCACACGTGTATGAAACGTTTCGTGATTCCGATTTGGACTGGACCATCATTTGTCCGACCTATCTACCAGATGGTCCGTTAACAAAAACGTACCGTACGGAAGAATCGATGCTTCCTGCAGACGGAAAGCATATTTCAACAGCGGATACAGCGCACTGTGCGTACACAGCACTCAGCGAAGGAACATTTAATCGTGTGCGCGTAGGATTAGCCTATTAAAAAACAGCATTTTTTCATCGTATCGATGAGAAAATGCTGTTTTCATTTTATTAAAACCCGGGTTTGTTCAACAAACGGAACATGTTCACTTTGTATTCTTCAACGCCTGGTTGGTCGAAGGGATTGATTTCTAGAAGATACGCACTGTATGCACAGCTAATCATGTAGAAGTATAACAAATACCCAAGCGTGTCTTCCGAGAAGTCCGGAATTTCAAGCGTTACAAGTGGCACGCCACCTGACAAGTGTGCTTCTGCAGTTGCTTGCTGGACGGCATCATTTACTTCATGTAGTGTCTTACCAGCCAAGTAGTTTAACTCATCGCTGTCGTTGTCCGCCAATTGCATCGTGATATCTTCTTCCACGGATGCCACTTTTAAGAATGTCTCAAACAACATGCGTTTACCATCTTGAACATACTGACCGAGAGAATGAAGGTCTGTCGAGTAGACGACGGATGCTGGGAAAACTCCCTTGCCTTCTTTTCCTTCGCTTTCCCCAAACAATTGTTTCCACCATTCTTGAATAAACTTCAAACGCTCCTCGAAAATAGCTGAGATTTCAACTGGGTAGCCACTTGCATACAAGTGATTACGAATCACTGCATATTGTATCGCAGGGTTTGTTTCTAAACTCACTTCTGCGAGCTCTTCTTCTGCGCGCTTCGCACCAGCAAGTAAATTTTGAATCGAATAGCCAGCTGCTGCAATCGGAAGAAGACCAACAGATGTGAATACGGAGTAGCGACCGCCAATATCATCTGGCACGACAAAACGTGCGTACTCTTTCTCTTTTGCAACGTCCAATAGCGCGCCTTTTTCAGCGTCCGTTGTCACATAAATGCGTTCTGCCGCCTCCGCACCATAGCGTTTTTCCATATAGTCTTGGAGGAATCGGAAAGCAATTGCGGGTTCCGTTGTTTTTCCTGACTTTGAAATGACGTTAACCGCGACTTCTTTTGAATCGAGGTAGTTCATGAGATTCTTCAAATAAGCGCCACTTACTAAATGACCCGCGAAGATGATTTCAACTTTTTCATTTGTTTTAAAAGGTTGTCGTAGCGCTTCAAGTACTGCTTTCGCACCTAAGTACGATCCACCGATACCGATGACAACTAATACGTCTGCTTGCTTTTGAATCTTTTCAGCAGTTTGTTGCAGACGTGCAACGAGTTCAGAATCAATTTCAGATGGCCAGTTTTTCCATCCTAAAAACTCGGCGCCTGCCGATGTGCGTGCATTCATTTGTTCAGAAATTGTAGTGATTTTTTGTGTCGTTTCCGGCGTAATGAGTTTTGAGTAATCCCCGGAAAAAGAGATGTGAACAGTCATTGAAAAACTCCCTTATTTATGTCGTTTTGCTACTTCAATTATAGCACAGAAACGTGCATTTTGATGCGATTTCCTGGAACTAGAAGCATGCTGTGAATTCGTGTATAATGGGAGGCGACTGAATAGAAAGAGAGTGACAATTTATGGGACGTAAATGGAATAATATTAAAGAAAAGAAGGCTTCAAAAGACGCCAATACAAGCCGAATTTATGCTAAATTTGGTCGTGAAATCTACGTGGCTGCTCGTCAAGGTGAGCCGGATCCAGTTTCTAACCAAGCATTGAAAGTTGTACTTGAGCGTGCTAAAACGTACAGTGTACCGAAGCACATCATCGATAAAGCGATTGAAAAAGCAAAAGGTGGCGGAGAAGAAAGTTACGACGAGCTTCGTTACGAAGGATTCGGTCCTGGTGGCTCAATGGTCATCGTCGACGCACTGACAAACAATGTGAATCGCACAGCTTCAGACGTGCGCGCAGCATTCGGGAAAAACGGCGGGAACATGGGTGTCAGTGGTTCGGTATCGTATATGTTTGATGCAACAGCTGTTATTGGTGTTGAAGGAAAAACAGAAGATGACGTATTGGAATTGTTGATGGAAGCAGATGTGGATGCACGTGATATTTTAGGCGAAGAGGAAGCAGTTATTGTCTATGCAGAACCAGACCAGTTCCATACCGTACAAGAAGCTTTCCGCGGGGCGGGTGTTTCGGAATTCTCAGTTGCAGAATTAACAATGCTTGCACAAAATGACATTCAATTAAGCGCAGAAGACCAAGCACAATTTGAAAAAATGATCGACGCAATCGAAGATCTTGAAGATGTTCGCCAAGTCTATCACAACGTGGATTTGAGCGAATGAAAAAACTAGTCGTGTCCATCTTGATTGTTGGGTGGCTACTACTGCCGATTCAAGCATTTGCAAACTTTGCAAGTTTCTTTGTCGTCTATGAAGATCATGTCTATGAATTATCAAGTGAAACTGTGGATGAGGTCGGAAAACAAATCGGTGAAGTCACCGAGTACGGAGACCGAGTTGAGTTCTACAGCGGGAATTTCTCCAATGCGTATGAAGTAGGAACGCCGTACTATGAGATTCCCGGAGTCGATCCTGCAGAGAAGATTGCGGTAGAAGAATCTCCAGGTGTCTATATAGTCGGAGAACGAACAGTTGAGTTTACGGGAGAAGCTGTTCGCGAAAGTTCATTAACGACTGAGTCCATCGGTTCAGTTTTTTCGTTTGTCGTTCTTGGGTTAATCGGTTTCTTCTTGTTTAGACGAATTTCATTCCGTAAAGGGAAGAAAGAAGAAGAGGAGCCTGAAGAAGAATAAAGAATGAAGCCCGGCTCTTACTAGGAGCCGGGCTTTTACTGTCACTGCACGTATTCAACACCATTCTCTGTATAGGATTCTAGATAAATTTGACCCTTCTGAGAATAATAATAATATGTACGCGCATCATCCTTCAATTTAATGGCAACCATCCAATTCTTTGCTCCAGGCAAATTCGCAATGAATGAATCACTGACTAAAATTGACTCTTCCGGTATCGATTCATGTTCAATCAAATACTCAGTTACACGCATTTCTACAAATGCAAGTCGTCCTGATACGGCAATCGCGGTAAACAAAATTACTATACTAATTCCAAAAAGTATTTTTTTCATCACAAATCTCCAGTATATTCGTTTCTAAATTATACGCATCGCTATCACCAAAAGTTCCCACAAAAAAACTGCTGACCCCATTCGGTCAACAGTTCATGCTACTTAAGATGAGACACTCCGACGATATTTCCACTGTTGGTACTGAAAACGAATAAAGCATCCGACACAGAAACCAGCGAGTGCGATGGCAGCAGCTAACCCGACCATAATGCTCGCTGCAACGAAAATAACAGTGCTACCAGCAAGTCCCCCAGCAATCGCAGTTCCTAGAAACGCGACAGCCATAAATTGGTTAAAGCGAAGTTGCCCAACATCTTCTTGTACATACGAAGACAAAGGGTTTTTTAACAATTTCTTTGCCGGTGCTAAAATTGGGTGGAAGCCTGTTGCAAGACTGATTCCATTTGCGAGGAATGGAATGAGCAGTGGCCAAATAGACTGTATACTGAGTGCTGCCACGACAGCTAGCACGATGATCCATTGATTGAGAGTGACAAGAGGTTTTGGAATAGTTTTCATTTAAAACCCACCATTCTTGTATGAATTATAATATTTAAATCATACAAACAAAACGAAGAAATGTAAATGACTTTGCTCGACTTGTATAAAAATACGTGTACTATTAAGATTATTCTTGTACAATAGATAGTATTACTTTAGGGAGGTAGTGTAATGAAGCAATTAGATGCACATGAAATTATTTCGTACATTCAACACGCTAAAAAATCGACACAAGTGAAAGTCTATGTAAACGGGAATGATCTCGACAAACTTTCATTTGGTGACAATACAAAAGTATTCGGTCAAGGCAACTCCGTCATCCTTTTCGGTGAGTGGGCAGAAATTGAGCCAGCTCTAGACACTGCAAAAGCGCAAATCACAGATATCGTCATCGAAAACGAGAGCCGCAACTCTGCGATTCCGCTTCTTGACTTAAAAAACATCAACTCACGTATCGAACCAGGTGCCTTTATTCGTGATCAAGTACACATCGGCAACAACTGTATCATCATGATGGGCGCTGTCATCAACATTGGTGCATCAATCGACGACGGAACGATGATCGACATGGGCGCTATTTTAGGCGGCCGTGCAACAGTCGGGAAGAACTGTCATATTGGTGCAGGCGCAGTCCTTGCTGGCGTAATCGAGCCACCATCCGCAACACCCGTAATCGTGGAAGACGATGTTCTCATCGGTGCTAATGCAGTAGTGCTTGAAGGCGTTCGTATTGGAAAAGGGTCTGTCGTTGCTGCAGGAGCAGTCGTAACGAAGGATGTTCCAGAATATACAGTGGTTGGTGGAACTCCAGCACGCGTTATTAAAGAAATCGATGACAAGACCCGTTCAAAAACAGAAATCATGCAAGAGCTTCGTCAACTGTAAATGACACATGAACTGATTCAGTTACGCCGCAAATTTCACCAGATTCCGGAGCGTGGATTTGAAGAAGTCAAAACGAAGCAGTTGATTGAAGAGACGCTTGCGACATTTCCACAAGACGCACTTGAAGTTTTTCACTGGAGAACGGGTCTCGTTGTAAAAATCAACGGAACAGCTCCTACTAAAACAATTGCGTGGCGTACCGACATCGATGGACTACCAATCGCTGAGCAGACGGGTCTCGAATTTGCGAGTCAACATCCGGGATTCATGCATGCCTGCGGTCACGATATTCATATGACGGTCGCTTTGCATTTAGTGAAGGCACTAGCGGAAAAACCAGCGCGTGATGACGTTCTTGTGTATTTCCAACCTGCTGAAGAATCTCCGGGTGGCGCGTTACCAATGCTTGAGTGGGTGCGTACGGAAAAGCCGGAACTTGAACCGGACGAGTTTTATGCCCTGCACATCGCACCGGAACTTCCGGTCGGTACAGTGGCGACGAAACCTGGTATTTTGTTTGCGAACACCTCGGAATTGTATATCGATTTGTACGGAACAGAAGGTCACGCCGCGTTTCCGCACCGGACAGCAGACATGTCGGTTGCAGCCGCCCATCTTCTAGTGCAGCTACAATCGATTGTCAGCAGGTCTATCAATCCTTTGGAGCCAAGCGTAGTGACGATCGGTAAGATGATGTCAGGAACTGTGCAGAACATCATTTCTGGACATGCTCGACTCGAAGGGACGATACGCACGTTTGATGCGGAAGTGATGAAGCAGATCAAGTCACGTATCGAGGCACTTGCACGCGGAATCGAGCAGTCATTTGATTGCCGTATCACGATTGACTATGGGTCAGCGTATCACCAAGTCTATAATCATGAAGTGCTGGCTGGTCAATTTATTCAGTTTGCACAGCAGGATGCGACTGTCGATTTCTTGTTGTCTAAAGAAGCGATGACAGGAGAGGACTTTGGCTACTTCATTGAAGATATTCCAGGCCTCTTGTTTTGGGCAGGTGTTCAGTCCGAAGCAGGCCTCCATCATGCGAAGTTGAACCCAGATGAGTCCATGATTCCGCTCGTTGCGGAATTTGTGGAACGCTGGATTCGCGCGCGTGCATCCTAAGTTGAAACCCCGACCAAATTTGGTCGGGGTTTTTGTATTCTAGCAAGTACTAGGGTCGCCAACGGTTTTGTTTATGCCCTGATTCCGTTTTATTATGCCCTGGTGGAGGCCTATTGTGCCCTGGAAACTTCGCTTTGTGCCCTCAGTCGTATTATAGTAGCAAGGGGTGGTGTGGTAAAGTTCACACTACCCGCAAATCCACACATCGAACTCCTCCTCGTAGCTAGTATACGGAGCACGGCAAAAAAAAGAACAGGCACAAGGCCCGTTCTAAGTAGTAGTTTTGAAGACGGCTCTAAATTTCGACAAGATTCCGCCTGTTGTATAGGTTAAAACGCTTCGTTTATAGAAATGCATGGTGAAGAAGAACAATCCTACCACGGTTCCAGTGAGAATCAAGAACGATAGGCCCGCTTCCCATACTGGCATGTCTGTTGCTCCGATACGAAGGGGCATGACCATACCGGATGAAAACGGTAGATACGAGAACACTTTTATGAGCATCGTGTCTGGATTAAATGAACCTGTAATCAATACGTAGAAGCCACTTAGTGCCATCATCATCGCAGGAACGAGTGCTTGGCTCGCTTCTTCTACTTTTGAAACGAGAGAACCAAGTAGAGCTCCGAAAATCAAATAGAACATCAGTGTCATCAATAAAAAGGCAACTGTATATAGCAGGTACGCACCTGACAAGTCCCCTAAAATATCTTGCACAATCTCTAATCGTGATCCACCATCTGCTACTAGAAGCAATAACACCGCAATAAGACCGACAGCTGCCAGTTGCGTTAAAGCGACGAGCAATGTTCCGACAAGCTTCGCAAGGAAGTGTGTCGTCGGTTTGATTGTTGCAAGCAATACTTCAAGAACGCGCGATCCTTTTTCAGATGCAACATCTGAAGTGATCATTGATAAGAACGTCATGACGAAGAAATAAATCAAAAATCCAACTAGATAAGAAACACCAATGCCAGCTGCTTTTTCGGATTCACTTTTTCCGCTCGTCGCTTCTTCGTTCACTAATTCATACGCGACAAATGCTTGAGCACTGAGCACTTGCTCCGCTTGTTCAGGTGTTAAGTTCATTTGCTGAACTGCATAGAGCTTCCCAGCATAATCAAGCTGTGCAGAGAGTGTTGTTTGTGTTGTAAAAGATAACGGTTCGTTCGTGAAGATTGTAGCCGCGAGCTGATTCTCTTGATCCTGAAGAGAAATCACCGCATCCACTTGTTCATCGACCAATGCTTCTTTTGCATCTTCTAACGAGCCAGTCGACTGTAGCACTTCCATATCTTCAGTCGATTGTAGCAATTCCCCAGCACCAGAAGCTGTCTCATCCACAATGGTCACCTGCATCGGTTCATCACTGAACAAAAACTCACTGATATCATTCCAAAACAGGACGCCTGCTAGAACAATCGCGTAGAGCGCAATCGTGAAGATGAACGATTTTGCTTTTACTTTTTGTTTATAGAGTTGTTTCACGAGCAGCCAAAACTTCGCCACTTGGTTCACCTACTTTCAGTTTAAAGATTTCATCAAGGGACAAGTAATCAAGACTGAAACGTTCGATATAGTTCCCGGCAGAAACAAAATCAAAGATAGACTGCGCGTAGGATTCGTCACGCAAAGTCAACAGGACATGGTCTTTTTTCTGCACTCCTGATGCCACTCCATCAAGAGCCAGCAATTGCTCAAGCGAATGGTCCGAACGAATCGCAAGTTTGATTTTGCCGTAGCTTTTCTTTAAATCCAGCAAGCTTCCTGAAAACAAAGATTGCCCGCGCTTTAATAAACACAAATGGTCACACAGTTCTTCGACATGGTCCATCTGATGACTAGAAAACAGAATAGTTGTGCCTTGTTCTTTTAAATGAAGAATTGCTTCTTTCAGTAAATCTTTGTTTACCGGGTCGAGACCACTGAACGGCTCATCCAAAATCAAGAATGCAGGTTTGTGGATAAAGCTCGCTATCAACTGAACTTTTTGTTGATTTCCTTTTGATAGCTTTTCAGCCTTTTCTTTACGTTTGTCTTCTAAATCAAAGCGTTCAATCCAGTAGTCCACTTCTTTCTTCAAGTCTTTCCGCTTTTGCCCGCGCAACTCTCCAAAGAAATAAAGTTGTTCCTCGACAGGCATTGTGGGGAAGATGCCGCGTTCTTCCGGTAAATAGCCAAGTAGGTCACGGTCGACGGAGTTCATAGGGTGCCCATCCCAACTGATTGTCCCTTTTGTAGTTTCTTGAAGGTCCAGTATCATACGAAACGTCGTCGTTTTCCCTGCACCATTTTGTCCAATCAATCCAAACGATTCTCCTTTTGGAATGGTAAAGCTCAGTGCATCGACCGCTGTGAAATTTTGATAGGTCTTCGTTACATTTTCAATGACGAGTGTCATCACGTTCACTCCTTCCATAGGTGTTTTACGGTTTACGAAACAAAAAGTTTCAAAAAAAATAAGCCCAAAGTGGAGGGCTTACTAATTGTCTTACAGTAAAAGTTGTTTCATGAGCTCTACTGGCAATTGTCCTGGGGCAGATGGAGTGGAGCCTGCTGCAAACGTTGCAGATGATCCATAGTGGTGTCCACCAAGACGTGAAATTGCACCGAGGTCACCCATCGACATTACAATGAACGGCCTGTCTGCGTACAATGTTTTCATTTGATCGGCTGCATCTAAGAGGCATAGTACATCATGTGGACGCTTCGGCATGACTGCGAGCTTCCCGATATCTCCGTTGATGAATTGCATTTCACGTAAACGCCAGATTAATTCTTCCTTTGGAGGCGTTTTTTCGAAATCATGATTTGAGACGATCACTTTTACACCCTCCGCATGAATGGAGGCGACAAGCTGTTTATTGTCTTCTGAAAATAATTCAACATCTACTAAGTCACACAGTTGGCTCTTCGCAATCAGCTGTAATAGATTTGCATATGCGTTGGATCGAAGTCTTCCTTGGCCACCTTCTTGAACAGTTCGATAGGTGACGAGGAGGGGGGAAGGGAAAGTGAGTTCACGGATCAGAGACAGCGTTTCAATAAGCTCGGCTTCTTCAAACGTTTCCATGAAATCAAGTCGCCATTCCCAAATATCCGGTTTTTTCTGAAGAAGGTATTCAATTTCAGCTTGTAGACGATCGCGCGTAGAACTAATTAACGATACGATAATTTTTGGCTTGCCATGACCAATCGTAACACCACGAATTTCGACCAATTTCAACATTCTCACCTGCCTAGTTTTTCTTTTATCCTACCATACTCAACTATCTCAGAATAGGTCATTTGAAATAGAAAGTTCAGAAAATTTAATGTGTGAACTGTCCCGTATAGGGAATACAAAAAATAGAAAACGAAAATCTAGGAGGCGATTCATACATGTTTCAACGTGACACGGGTATTGCGTATAAAGAAGTAGGGACAGGTGAAGCTGTCGTGTTCATTCATGGTTTTTGTGGCAGTCGGTCGTATTGGAGTGCTCTGGAGGCCCCATTAAAAAATCATATGAAAGCCTATTATTTAGACTTACCGGGGCACGGGGAATCGAAAACTGTACAGTATTCTTCCCTTGAAGACTATGTGGAACTATTAAAAATGTGGAAAGAGAGTATTGGTATTAAGAAAATGACACTTGTCGGTCATTCGCTGGGAGGCTATTTAACATTAGCCTATGCAGAGAAATACCCTTATGATCTCGACAGTTATGTATTGATCCATTCCACTGCATTCCCAGATTCAGATGAAGCGAAAGAAGGACGAGACAGAGGATTACAGATAATTGAAAAAGAGGGGTTAGAGTCGTTTATTGACGGTCTCATCCCCAAACTATTTGATGAGGGGTTTGCTACACGTCACCCTGAAATTTTAGAAGAGACCAAAAAAATCGGATATGCTACGGATGAGAAGCAAGTAAGACGTTTTCTAAAAGCAATGAGAGATCGTAAAGATCGTAGGCAAGTTATCAATGAAGTGGATATTCCCCACTTACTTGTAGCGGGTGAAACGGATGAAGTTGTTCCGTCCTATAAAACATTTATTGGAGAATCCAAAAAGGCTACAGAGAGCTTGATTCGAGGAGCAGCACACATGAGCATGTATGAACGACCAGACGAACTAGCTGAAACGTTCATTCACTGGTATCAAGCAACCCGACAAGTGACAACTTAACGATAAAATCCCACTTGTAAAAGGAACTGGAAGTATTCTGGTTCCTTTTAAGTATGCAAAAAATTGCAAGGCTATGGTGAAAAGTATGAAAAGACTGAAAATGGTTGCTTTTTCGCAAATTGTCTAGTATTATCGAAACTTGAGCGAATATGAGATATATCAATAGAAAGTTGAGGGTAATTTTGATGAACGAACGTTTATCCTTCTCAAATCAATTAGTCATTGGCGTTATGTTATTTGCACTTTTTTTTGGTGCAGGGAACTTAATTTTCCCAGCTAGCCTTGGTCAAAATGCAGGAACGGCATTATTTTTTGCAGTTCTTGGTTTCTTAATTACAGGAATTGGTTTACCATTTTTAGGAATACTTGCAATGGGCTTTTCAAATAGTCGAAGCTTACAAGACCTGGCAGGTAAGGTTCATCCGATTTATGGAATTGTATTCACTGTTGCCCTTTACTTAACAATCGGACCATTCTTTGCTTTACCACGTACGGGAGCCGTAGCATATGAAATTGGTGTATTACCGTTTGTAACTGAATCGTTTGCTTCTACTGGATTACTAGTATTTACAATCGTGTTCTTTGGAATCACCTTACTCTTATCTTTAAATCCTACGAAAATCGTTGATCGCGTCGGGAAATACCTAGCACCTATCATTATTGTAGGGCTATTTGTATTAATTGCCGCGGCTTTGTTCAATCCAATTGGAACATTCACAGGGCCAAATGGTAGCTATGAAACAAATGCTTTCATGACAGGTTTTACTGAAGGGTATAATACAATGGATGCTTTAGCATCACTTGTTTTTGGTATTATCGTCATTCAAGCTATTCGTCGATTAGGTGTTACTTCGACGAAAGGTGTACTGAAAGTGACAGCAAAGTCAGGCGGAATTGCAGTTTTATTCCTAGGTCTTATTTATGCAGGAGTTGCCTACTTAGGGGCAACGACAACTGAACAGTTTGGTTTATTTGATAATGGGGGGCCGGTATTAAGTACGGCAGCTGATTATTATTTCGGAGCAGTTGGGTTAGCGGTCTTAGCGGTAGTGATCATCGCAGCTTGTTTAACGACAGCGATTGGTTTGACAACAGCTACAGCTGAATACTTCAATACATTGTTTCCAAAAATCAGTTACAAAGTATTTGTAGTGATCTTTATTATCATGACAACCGTATTTGCGAACTTTGGCTTGTCATCAATCATCACGTATTCAATTCCAGTATTATTATTGCTTTACCCATTAGCCATCACATTGATCTTGTTAACTTTTGCAGCGCCTCTATTCGGTCACCAACGCTGGGTGTTTGTATCAGTTACGGCATTCACGTTCTTGATTAGCATTATCGATGGCCTGAAAGGCTTCTTTGGAGAAGCAGCACCTTCATGGTTAGCATCAATCGTGAACGTGTATGATTCAATCTTGCCATTCTATGGAATCGGACTCGGTTGGCTCGTACCATTTATCATTTTAGTGGTAGCAGGGATTGTCACTGCGCCTAAATCTTCTCGAGTACGAACAGCAGCATAATTACAATAAAAAACAGTAGGTCCTCTGATTGAATTCTCAGAGAACCTACTGTTTTTTTGTCATGTCGTCTTACACTTTATAATTCTTCGAGTGTATAAAGCCAGTTGTCTGTCATAAGTGAGGCAAGTTCCTCAGTTTGTTTTGCTTTATACAAAGCAATCAATTTCGCATGTGTCTCAATGGAAGACTCACGTAAAATGATTTTCTCTGAGTAGAAAAGACGACGTACATGCGCTTGTAACATCTCAACGATTTGCGAAATATACGGATTGTTCGCCGTATCAATAATTAGTTGATGGAACTGTTCGTCGATTCGTAGAGCCTCTGTAAAGTTTTTAGCTTTCAAAGCATTTGCAAATTGTTGATTCGTCGCTTCAAGCTCTGCGATAATCTCATCTGTCATATGAGGTGCAGCTAATTCTGTCGCTAATGCTTGAAGAGAGGCAAGAGGTGGTAATAAATGATTAATGTCATCTTTTTGGACCGGTGTCACTTGTGTGGCACGACCTGGCTGCATCGTGACAAACCCTTGTGACTCTAAAAGCTGAAGTGATTCACGAATGGGTGTACGACTAACACCCAATGCTTGAGCTAGTTCAATATCATTTAATTTTTCTTCCGGTTGTAAAGTACCATCAATGATCCAGTTTAGCAATTGATGATAGGCATGCAATTTCGCCGTTTTACGTACGGGCTTACTCATATCTGATGGAATGGGCATGTCAGTACAATCCTTCCTTTATGGTTACAATGTAGTTCTATTATACAATATATTTGTTCGCAATGCGTAAGAATTGAGAGGAGTGTTCAGATGAAGACAGTAGTAGTGACAGGCGCAGGAAATGGGATTGGAAAAGGGATTGCCCAGCTTCTAGATGCCGAGGGGTACAAAACGATCTTACTCGACCACGATGAAAAGGCACTTCAAACACTGACAGCAGAGCTTGAAACTAGCACAGCCTACACTTTAGATTTACAAGATTCAAAAGCAGTGACGGCAACATTCGCAACTATTTTCAAAGAACATGGAACACCTTATGGTCTCATCAACAATGCAGGGATTAGTAAATTCAAAGATTTCTTCGATGTCACCTTAGATGAATGGCATGAAGTACTAAATACCAATTTGACCTCCACGTTCTTATGCAGTCAACTTGTAGCTAAAGAAATGAAAGAGTCAGGTGGAGTCATTATCAACATGGCGTCTACTCGAGCATTTATGTCTGAACCAGATACAGAAGCTTATGCCGCATCGAAAGGTGGTATTGTAGCACTGACACATGCACTCGCACGCACATTAGGTCCTTATCATATTCGAGTGAATAGCATCTCGCCGGGGTGGATTGCAACAGCTGATTATGAAGAGTTGCGGGAAGTCGATCATGCACAACATTTGGCGGGGCGCGTCGGAAAACCTTCAGATATCGCACGGATGTGCTTGTTTTTACTAGATGAGCGCAATGATTTCATTACTGCGGAAAATTTCACAATCGATGGTGGTATGACACGAAAAATGATTTATGAGCACTAAGTTGTTTTAGGCGATTGCTGTTCGGGTATTCTTTCTAATAACTGATGAGTGAGAGGAAGAGGACTATGAAGTATGAAAAGTTAAAAAAACAATTGCTCGAACGCAAACATGAGCTTGAAGAGCATGAGAAAACTCAAGAAGACCTAGAATCTACAGAGCTTTCAAATTACGATAATCACCCTGCAGACAATGCGACGGATTTAACAGACCAACATACTCAGCAAGCACTTGATCGTCATGAGGAAGAAGAGTTGGAGTCCATTGATGTAGCTTTACAGGCAATGGATGAAGGGACGTACGGGACATGTGCAGTCTGCGGCAAAGAAATACCTATCGAGCGCTTAGAAATCGTACCTACTGCTTTGACATGTGTTGATCACGCGGATCAATCGCCAGAAGATCATCGCCCGATCGAAGAGAAGATTTTAGATGCTGCTGCGGAACGTGAAGATATGGACAATAGCTTTGAAGACGTAGAAGATTTCGGAAGCTCAGATTCACCAGCTGATAAAGCGTAATTATTGGGGCCAGCGATGGATGCTGGTCCTTTTCATATGGGTGTCTCTTCCCCTATACTAGAAAGAAGAGAGGGTGAGAGTATGCCAAGTTGGTTTATAGCATTGGTCATTGCCGTAGTCATCTCGTTTGTTATCATTACAGAGTGGATCACACGGAAAGACTAAGGAGCGAACGGGATGAATGGAAAAAAAGTAGCTGTTGGAATCGTGGTTGGCGTCGTTGTTGTCATTGGACTGATCATGTTTGCGGTTTTTGCCTTTTTTGCAAACAATCCAACACAACAAATAACAGAAGGACCAAATGAATTTACAGGGCAAGTCATTGCTTTAGAAGATGAGCGCGTGTTGGTCGTGTCGGGAACGGATGAAGAACTAGAGGGGCTGACAGGAGAGGCGGTAGTTGATTCTGGTCTACCTGCCATTTGGTTTACCGTGACAATTGATCAGCGAGATATGATTCGAGTAGGCGACACTGTTCGCGTTACACATAATCAAGTAGCGGAGTCCTATCCGGGCCAAAGTACAGCGGTTACAATCGAAAAACAAGAGTAAAAAAGACCCCGCGGCGGGGTCTTTTTTTAGTTACCGTGTTCTGTTTCGCCGTCCCACTCTAACATACCGCCAGTCATGTTCGACACATTGTACCCTTGCTGATCTAAGAACATCGTTGCTTGACCACTACGGCCGCCTGAACGACATACCATGATGTATTCTTTGTTTTTATCAAGTTCATTCATACGGAATTCTAAAACACCTAGTGGAATATGTGTAATTCCTTTAATGTGTCCTGCAGCAACTTCATCTGCTTCACGAACATCGATTAAATTTAATTGTTTACCTTCTTTTAATTGTTGTTCAACTTCTTGTGGTGTGATTGTTTTCATCAGTTGACGCTCCTTTTAATATGTTTTTTTGCAGTTACCGACTTCGAACGAGAAGTTCGACTGCTTCTTTGACATAGGCATCTGACGGTTCCCCGTCCTCTTCTGCTTTTCGGACACAAGCTACAAGGTTCTCACTGACAATAACGCCAATGGTTCGGTCAATAGCCGATCGAGAGGCAGATAACTGGGTGATAATATCTTTACAATCCTGTTCTTCTTCCATCATACGAAGTATGCCCCGTAGTTGTCCTTCAATGCGTTTGATACGGTTTTTGGTCTTTGCATCATAGTTCATGGTTCTACCCTCCCGAGACTCTTCATTGCAGAAAAGTATAGCACAAAAAATTGAAGATGCCTTCTACAGACTATCTTATACCCATAGGGGTATATAGTCAAGCGAAAAAATTCGCCCATTTCTGAGCGAATTTTGATTAGTGAAGACCGCCAGCTTTGTACGGACCTTTGCGGAATGGCAACCACCAATTCCACTTTCCAAACAGTTTCATCAAGCTCGGTACTAACAGCAGTCGGATAATGGTCGCGTCAATAGCAATAGCGATGGCAATTCCAACTCCGATCTGTTTGACCGGCATGACATCTGTGAAGGCAAATGCACCTGTGATGACAATCATGATGAGTGCTGCGGACGTAATGATTTTACTCGTAGATACGAGTCCCGTAATCGTCGACGCTGTGTTGTTTTGCGTTTTGACGTATTCTTCCTGGATACGTGAAATCAAGAACACTTCATAGTCCATACTTAATCCGAACACAAGACTAAATACAATGACCGGAATAATCAGTGCAATCTCGGTTTCCGGCAAGCCAAAATGACCAAACTGGAAGATATACACGAGAATACCGAATGTAGCGGCCAGCCCAATGATGTTCATGATGATCGCTTTCAACGGAATTAAAATCGAACGGAAAGCAATCATTAAAATAATGAACGTTGACCCTAAAATAATCGCAAGCAGTAAGCCGATCTTACTTGAAATTTCATCAAAGATTTCTTGATTGAACTTTGGTTGTCCTCCAATAGATACAGAGTAATCAAACTCGCGCTCTCCAAAGTCACGTACCCATTGCTGCGCCTCGCTAGAAGACCCTTCGTAATCTAGTGTGACTGGAACAAATAATAAATCGTCTTGAATGAAGCCTTCAAATGCTGGCTCAAGTGCAGCGGCTGCTTCTGGAACTTGCAGTTGTTGCTCCAATACTTCTGGTGATGGGATGTCGGTCGCTGTGAATATCGTAGCGACATCCGTTACTGCTTCATCTTCTTGAAGAGACTCTTGCAAGTCAAAGATGTCTTGACGCGCCTCTTCAGAATCCCAGCCATCTGACCGTTCGGCTAGTAGGTAAACTGTAGACTCTTCACTAAACCCAAAGCGTTCATCGAGTAAATCATACGATTGACGAGACTCATACTGCTCAGGTAACGAGTCAACTTGTGGAATAGAGAGGTTCATGTCTTTCACAGGAACAATCGCAATACCGAGCAACACGAATGCAACTACAATGAGTGCAACCGGGCGACGCATGACAAACGCCGCAAACTGTTGCCAACGATTGCTGCCACCAGGGCGTACACGTAAAATCGTCCATTTATTAATGCGGTCTCCAATGAGCATCAATAAAGCTGGTAATAATGTTAAAGAAGAAAGAACAGCCAGTGTAACAACAAGTGTCCCACCAAGTGCAATATTCATAAAGATATCGACGCGCATCACAAGCATCGCACCTAGACCGATGAAAACACAGATTGCAGAGAATATGATCGAACGTCCTGACGTGCGAACGGCAGTCTGAACAGAATCGATAATCGACGAATGCAGGCGCTCTTCTTTATATCGATTAATAAAGAGGAGAGCAAAGTCGATACTAAGCGCTAATCCAAGCATCGGTATGATGTTGAGGATAAAGATTGATAAGTCTAACGAGTTCCCAATAACACCTAATACACCAAGTGAAATCACGACTGTCATCACACCGATGATCAGTGGAACAAACGAGGCCATGACGCTACCAAATGCCAGTAATAAAACAACAATTGCAATCGGTAATCCAATCGCTTCTGCACTTGCCAAGTCACGTTGACTCGCTGTATTGATATCTTTATTGATGACAGGTCCACCTGTAAGCGTGACCGACTCTTCTTGGTTCGCAATGTCTTTTAAGTCATCGACGATTGCAGGAAGGTCTTCTACATCTTCATCAAAATGAATCTGCGCGTAAGAAAGGTCACCATCGCGAAGAGATTCATCCTCTAGGGGAGAGACGATAGTGTCCGCTACTCCTAAGTCGTCTACTTGACGTAACGCGTCTTCGATGACGTCATCTGAGGACCCTTCAAATACCATGAGGATCGTTTCGTTTGGAATATCAAATTCCGCTGTCAATGTCTCCATGACGTCCTCGTGTTCGCCGTCTGTCCGGAAGCCGTCCCCTTGTAATGTACTTGGCAGTTGAATCGCAAAGTACACAGAGGCGACCAATAGAATAACCCAAAATGCAATAATGGATTTATAAAAGCGCGTCACAAACGTCGCTAATGTTTTCACGAAAGTTCCTCCTTGAGTTTCAATGTGTCTTTTACAGTTTACTCCAACCGGTAGCATCATTCGACTTTTAAGTCACTTTAATTGTTTGACAATTTGTTGAACGGTATGATGGAAACGATAAATACTTAGGAGGGTTTTGGATGGCATATCGTATTGAAAAAGATTCAATGGGTGAAATTCAAGTTCCACAAGACAAATTGTGGGGAGCCCAAACACAACGCAGTAAGCAAAATTTTAAAATCGGTACAGACTTAATGCCACTTGAAGTCGTTTATGCACAAGCAGCTGTCAAATCTGCTGCGGCAGAAGTGAGTTTTTCACTTGGCAACCTCTCAAAAGAAAAACGAGATGCGATTGTCCAGGCAGCTGAAGAAATTCGATCAGGGCAGTGGGATGATCATTTTCCACTCGTCGTTTTCCAAACAGGTAGTGGCACGCAAACGAATATGAATGTAAACGAAGTGATTGCGAATCGTGGAAATCAGTTGTTAGAGGAAGCAGGAGTAGAAGAACGCTTGCATCCGAACGATGACGTCAACAAGTCACAAAGCTCAAACGATACCTTCCCAACGGCACTTCACGTTGCAGGCGTTCTTGCCGTCGAGCAACAACTTCTGCCGGCCATCGATGCACTTCATAAGACGCTAGAAGAAAAATCAAACGCGTATATGGACATTGTGAAGATCGGGCGTACACACTTGCAAGATGCGACACCATTGTCACTCGGTCAAGAGTTCAGTGGCTGGGTGCGGATGCTTGAGAAGTCGAAGCATATGATAGAAGCGGTTCTTCCGTTTATGCGTGAGTTGGCAATCGGTGGAACAGCAGTAGGAACCGGAATCAATGCGCCAAAAGAATTCGGAGAACGCGTTGCTGAAGAAATCACGAAGCTTGTAGGCAGTGAGTTTACATCTGCGTCAAATAAGTTCCATTCGTTAACATCGTATGATGATGTTGTGGCGGTTCATGGTGCAATCAAAGGTCTGGCAGCAGACGCAATGAAAATTGCAAACGATGTGCGCTTATTAGCGAGTGGTCCCCGTTCAGGGATCGGGGAGTTGACAATTCCAGCAAACGAACCGGGAAGTTCGATCATGCCTGGGAAAGTGAACCCGACGCAAAGTGAAGCATTGACAATGGTTGTAGCCCAGGTGATGGGGAATGATTCGACGATTTCATTCGCAGCGAGCCAAGGAAATTATCAATTGAATGTCTTTAAACCGGTCATCATCTTCAATTTCTTGCAGTCCGTGCGCTTGTTATCAGACGCTCTCCACAGTTTCAATGACAACTGTGCAGTGGGAATTGAACCGAATCGAGACGTGATCACTCGTCATGTTGAAAATTCATTGATGCTAGTAACGGCATTGAATCCGTATATTGGCTATGAGAATGCGGCGAAGATTGCAAAGCATGCACATGAAAACGGCACGACGTTAAAAGAAGCAGCCCTTCATCTGGAATTGTTAACAGAAGAGCAGTTTGATGACTATGTACAGCCACAAAAAATGATTTAACTAGAAACAGCTCTTCTCTAAATTTAGTTTAGGGAGGGCTGTTTTATAGTTAGGGAGAGCTGAGTTCTGTGGCTGCTGTTCGAGTATTGGTTTCCATAATATGACTTCGGTAGAATAAATCATCATTAGTGTAGAAGAAAAGTCAGTTTCGGTAGAATAAATAACACATTCATCCGATGAACGGGCGCTCAGGATGGGTGCCTGTCATCGAATTTATTGAAACTAAAAGTTGAGTGGAGTGTAGGGGGAAACTCCGATGGCCCGGGAAATGACGACCTGGCCTCCGGGATTTATTGCCACTGAAAAGTTATCCCTTTTAATTAGAACTCGCCAGCAGTCCTAAGCAATGTTTTATAGGGGATGGGTGCCTGTCATAAATATATTGATACTAAAGTTGAGTGGAGTGTAGGGGAAAACTCCGATGGCCCGGGAAATGACGACCTGGCCTCCGGGATTTATTGCCACTGAAAAGTTGTCCCTTTTAATTAGAACTCGCCAGCAGTCCTAAGCAATGTTTTATAGATGGCTGATTCGAGCCTTGCGTTAGCACAGCTCGCCTGTAACTACGTTATTTATAAGTGATGTGGTGCATTCGAATGATTTGTAGAGGCGAAGCCGAAACTGTCATGGAATTATTGGAACTCCTTCCGGCAAAGAAGTACTTCAACTAGTTAGATTCAGCTGCAGACGATTGCGCAAGGTCAAACTAAGAAGAATCGCACTGGGGCCGCTCATATCGAGCGGCCCCAGTCCTTTTCGTTCTTAAATTGATTTTAAAAGCAATCATCGAAAGATGAATCTGGCTTTTTAAAGTACACTCGGCTCCACAAGAAGTGGCGTTCTACACATCTAAAACTTACATAGAACTCCGCACCGAGTAATAGACGATAACAAACGTAAAAATAATCAACACGTTCCAAACCGTATAAGCAGTCTTCGAAATCGGACGATCAAGCGCTGGCCATTTGTTCACAATCACAACAAACGTCGCCGTCAACCCAATCGCCAACCCAATTGTCACAATCACAGACAAATCAAAATAAGCACTCAAGAGTAAAGATAAAAACACAGCAGGAATTAAAATCGCCCCATTGATTAATTTGCGGAGCGTGTATTGGTTCTCTCTCACGTTAGAACTCCCTTCAACTGATCATCCAGTTCGCGCACTAAATACGGCTTTGCCTGTAAAAATTCTAGAAATGCTTTCGTTTCCACAATCATCTCAGGCTTTGGTGTAGCCCCTGTATAATAAGCGCGTAGTAAAATGTTTTTTGGTGTATTTTCTAAATTCACAAACTCGACCAGCTGCGTATCATAACCGACTAAATCAAGCACTTGCGCACGAATTGAATCCGTAGCGAGGGAGGCAAATCGTTCTTTAATTAATCCGTGACGCGTCATCACAGATAGAGCAGGCGATTCGAGTTGTGTAAACAGTTCATGTTGGCAACAAGGCACGCTTAAAATGACGCGAGCTCCCCACTTTACAGCGCGACCCAGTGCTAAGTCTGTTGCTACATCGCACGCATGTAGTGTAACGACCATATCGACTTGTTGGGCATCATTGTAATCGGCAATATCTCCAACTTTGAAGTGGAGTCCGTCATAGTTCAGTTCACGTGCAAGTTTTTCACAATGAGCAATCACATCTTTCTTCAAATCGAGGCCTGTAATCTCTACTTCATAGCCTTTCATTTCTCGTAAATAATGATACAAGGCAAACGTCAAATACGATTTCCCCGAACCAAAATCAAGTATTTTGAGTGGTCGGTCCGTTGGTAAGTACGCAAGCGAGTCTTCAACGAACTCGACGAACCGGTTGATTTGCTTGAACTTATCATGCTTTTGATTTTTGATTTTCCCATCTTTTGCTTGCACACCAAGATGTACCAGAAACGGATGAATCGTATCGGGATCTAATACATAGTTTTTCTTCCGGTTATGTGAAAGTACAGTAGGGGCCTGTTCGTCATTTTCCGTGCGCTTGATGCTTACCTTTTTCTTTTTGGAGAGCTGGATGTGAACTGTCTCGCCAGCCCATACGAGTTGAAGTTGGCGGTATTGCTCTAAGCAAGCAGCAACAGCTTCTTCCACTTCCTCTAAAGGATAGTTTTTATGACGCAATGTCTGCTCAAAATGCGATTCGAACTGGATATGATACACGCCTTTGATTTCCACAGGTTTTAGTTTGATTTTGCCAGCAGTTTCAGTTTTTAAACGTGGCTGACTGATGACACCACTTCGTAATTGTTGTCCGCGCATTCGTGTGACGATTTCGTCTACTAACTCTTGAAATTCCACTGCGAACACCTCCGTTCATGCATTTTCTACAATTCATCATAGCACACTCCAAACTCAACAGGAATTCCGTCAGAATTTTGTGATAATATGGAAGAGACAACACGACAAAGGGGTGATTGTTTTGTTAAATGAATTGACGATTGGGGAAGTTTTACGAAAAACGGCTTTAGAATTTCCAGAACAGGAAGCGTATGTCTATCCTGAACATGGAATCCGTAAGACTTATAAAGAGTTTGATGAAGAGACGGACCGATTAGCACGCGCGTTTATGGCGCTTGGCATTCAAAAAGGGGAACATGTGGCTATTTGGGCGGATAACAAGCGCGAATGGTTGCTCACACAGTTTGCAACAGCGAAGATGGGGGCAGTGTTAGTCACCGTGAACACGAGTTATCAAAAGCAAGAGCTTGAGTATTTGCTGAAGCAATCCGATAGCACTACGTTACTGTTGGCAGATGAATTCAAAGGGACATCGTATATCGATATCCTTCACAAGGTAGCGCGTGAGCAAGTTCCACATCTTTCCCGCATCATCACGTTTTCAGATGAACAACGTCAGGGGATGATGACATGGTCAGAACTAGAAGGACTTGCGGATCAAGTGACAAAAGAGCAACTCGATGAACGATTTAGTTCTTTATCAAATGAAGACGTCATCAATATGCAGTATACTTCTGGAACTACAGGCTTTCCAAAAGGAGTCATGCTCACTCATCGCAATATTGTGAACAATGCTCAACTGGTAGGGGACTACATTCACCTAACTGAGAAAGATCGTCTTTGTATTCCGGTCCCGTTCTTCCATTGCTTTGGTTGCGTGATGGGGACGTTATCAAGCGTGATTCATGGCACAACCATGGTCATTTTGGAACAATTCCATCCGAAAAAAGTCCTGCAAGCAGTCCAAGACGAAAAATGTACAGGTCTTTATGGGGTTCCAACAATGTTTATTGCAGAATTGAACGAGCCAGAGTTTGCTTCGTTTGACTTATCTTCCCTTCGTACAGGTATCATGGCAGGTTCAATCTGCCCGATGGAAGTCATGAAAAAAGTGATCCACGATATGGGAGCCAGCGAAATTACGATTGCATATGGTCAAACGGAATCTTCACCTGTTATTACACAGACAAAGACGGACGATGCGATTGAAAAACGTGTAAGTTCTGTTGGTCGCGCGCATCCTGGTGTAGAAGTGAAAATCATTGACCCTGTGACAGGGGAAGAATCACCGGCAGGAGTTCCAGGAGAACTTTGTACGCGCGGGTATCTCGTCATGAAGGGCTACTACAAAAATGAGGAAGCCACAAAACGTGCTATCGACCATCACGGATGGCTACATACCGGGGATATCGCGGTGATGGATGAAGACGGCTATATCGATATTACAGGTCGTATTAAAGATATGGTCATTCGTGGTGGAGAAAACATCTATCCAAAAGAAATTGAAGAGTTTTTCTATCAACATCCTAGTATTCAAGATGTACAAGTTGTCGGAATTCCCGATGCGAAGTATGGGGAAGAACTGATGGCTTGGATTATTTTAAAAGAGGGTCATTCGGTCACTGAAGATGAAATTCGGGAATTTGCGAAAGGAGCTATTGCCCATCACAAAATCCCGCGCTATATCGAGTTTACAGAAGGGTATCCGATGACTGCTTCTGGTAAAATACAAAAATACATGCTGCGTGAACTCGGCCAACAAAAGGTGACAAAGTAAGTCGTTATTTCCCGGGAAATAGACAGCGTTAGACAGGAGACTACTATGCAACTAGATCATATCGTTCATTTTGTATCAGGAACACCCGAAGAACTTGTTGAAACATCGAATTATGCAGGGATTTATGGCGTTTTAGGTGGTGTTCATACACAATGGGGCACTGCGAATACATTGGCATTTTTAGCGTCAAGCTACATTGAATGGTTGAGTTTAGTCGACCATTCTGTTGCGAAAGAAGCAGACCATCCATTAACGAAGCTTTTCCTGTATGACAGAGAGAGTGGACCAGGGCTTGGTACTATCTGCTTACGTCCCGATTCCATTGAAGAGGTTCACAGGCGCTTTGCTGACATGGGCGTTGCAACAACTGACGTACTCGATGCCTCTCGAACAACTCCAGACGGGACCGTACTACGCTGGAAGATGCTTTTTGTGAAAGAAGAGCCATCAAACGAATTACCCTTGCCGTTTTTCATTGAATGGGAACAGTCGCAACAAGATAAATACGCGGATTTGGAAGCGCTCAAACAGTTGCCACCGAATGTTGAGGAGTTAAAAGTGAAACGACTTGTTATGGGGACACCCCACCCGATTGAAACTGCAAAAAAATGGGCACACTTACTTGGGGTGCAGAGTGATGAAAACAAATTGCACTTGGAGAACACAACAATCGAATTCATTGAGACTAAGGGTCCTCACCGTCTCGTCGAAGTTGACATTACCGGCACAGGCAAGGACAATACGATAGAGATAGAGGGCGGTCAGTATACGCTCTTGCCATAGGAGGGTCTAGTATGGAACAACAACAAGAACGTGCCATTTTGGTCGGAGTCGAACGTCAAAAAGACCTTCACTTTGAGTATGAAATGGAAGAACTCGAAAATTTAGCTTCAGCAATAGATATTGAAAAAGCTGGAGAAGTCACTCAAAATCTTGAGCGCATCAACGCAGGAACCTATGTGGGAACAGGTAAAGTAGAAGAAATCAAGATGCTATTTGAAGCAACAGACGCGGACCTGGTCATTTTCAATGATGAATTATCACCTTCTCAAATTCGCAACTTAGAAGCAGCGCTTGAGTGTGAAGTGATGGACCGAACAATGTTGATCCTGGCAATATTCTCGCGTCGTGCAAAAACACGTGAAGCAAAACTCCAAGTGGAACTGGCGCAACTTCAGTACATGTTGCCGCGCTTGGTCGGATTACGCGCATCACTCTCTCGACAAGGTGGAGGCACAGGTGGGGGCTTTAAAAACCGTGGAGCCGGTGAAACGAAACTTGAGCTGGATCGCCGAAAAATCGAACAGCAAATTTCTCGTATTAAACGTGAACTCGAAACAGTGAAAAGTCAACGTGACACGCAACGCAAGCGACGTCAAAAAGAAGGCCTACCGGTTGTTTCGCTAGTTGGGTATACAAATGCAGGGAAATCAACGATTATGAATCAAATCATGCAACAGGCGGGGAAAGATGAAAAGCAAGTGTTTGAACAAGACATGTTGTTTGCGACACTCGAAACTTCCGTTCGTCAAGTGAAGCTAGAAGACCAAAAGCAATTCTTGCTAACAGATACTGTTGGATTTGTCAGTAAGTTGCCGACGCATTTAGTCAAAGCATTCCGTTCAACATTAGAAGAAGCAAGAGAAGCAGATTTGTTGCTGCATGTGGTAGATGTTTCAAACTCGGAGTATCGCTATATGATGGATATTACGAATGAAACACTTGATAAGATTGGCGTAGAAGCTGTCCCAACACTTTACGTATTTAATAAAAGTGACCGTGCTGAAAGAGAGTATCCGGTCTACAAAGATGACCAGCTCTGGATTGCTGCAAAAGAAGGAGCGGGCATTTCTGAACTGATTGAGCAAATTAAGTCGCGCGTGTTCCAAGATTACACGACAATGACGTTATTGATTCCGTTTGATCAAGGTGAAATTGTCGATTACTTGAATACACACAGCAATGTGCTCGACACGGAATACGATGAACACGGCACATTAATGACCGTAGAATTGTCTGCAAAAGATGCAGCACGCCTTGAAAGTTTTATGCAAGCCTAACAAAAAGCTGACTCGCCAACGCAGGCAAGTCAGCTTTTTCTGTTAAATTATCTATTCTTTCGTAATCCCTAACTTACTTTCACGGAACTGACTATTATGAAGCGTCGCAAATACGCCACCTTGGGCAACTAACTCATCATACGTGCCTTGCTCCTCGATGCCATTCTCAGTTACGACGACAACGCGATCAGCGTCACGAATTGTTGCGAGACGGTGTGCAATAATGAGCGTCGTCCGGTTTTCTGCAAGCTCTGTTAAAGCAGCTTGGATAATCTGCTCTGTGGCTGTATCAAGTGCAGAAGTCGCTTCATCCAAGATCAAAATTGGTGGGTTTTTCAAGAACATCCGCGCAATCGCAAGACGTTGTTTTTGTCCACCTGATAACTTCAATCCTCGCTCACCAATCTGTGTTTCATAACCATCTGGTAAACCTGCAACAAACTCTTCCAAATGGGCTTTTTTCGCCGCTTCCATAACCTCTTCATCACTTGCAGCTAAATTTCCATAGGCAATGTTTTCACGGATTGTTCCAGTAAACAAGAATACATCTTGTTGCACAATGCCAATCTGATGGCGAAGCGATTCGGTCGTCATATCTTGAATTGGAATTCCGTCAATTGAGATTTCTCCTTCGTTCACATCATAAAAACGTGGAATCAGGGAACAAATCGTCGTTTTTCCAGCTCCTGATGGGCCTACAAAAGCAACGGTTTGTCCAGCAGGAATCGATAAGTTGATGGACTCTAAAACTTTTTTATGAGAATCATAGCCGAACGATACATCGTTGAACTGGATATCCCCTTTTAACAGAGGAGCGGGTTTTGCGTGCGGCAGGTTTTGAACTTCTGGATCTTGATCAATCAATTCAGTGAAACGTTTAAATCCAGCCATCCCTTTTGGATACAGTTCAAGAAGCGCTGTGATTTTATCTACAGGCTTAATTAAAACGTTGACAAACAATACAAAACTGACGAATTCCCCGTACGTTATCTGGTCCGATAGTGTGAACCAAGCACCTACAACTAATACAACCAAAGTAACCAAGCGTGTCATCATGAAGATACTTGAGTGCGTTTGGGCCATAACTTTGTAAGCACGAAGTTTTGCTAGTCGGAACTGGTTGTTGTCTTGCTGAAAACGGTCCATCTCGAATTGTTCATTTGTAAACGATTGGACAACACGAACACCAGAGACGCTGTCTTCAACGCGCGCATTCACGTCTGCGATTTTTCCGTACATGCGCTTCCATGCTTTGTTCATCTGAATATTTCCGTATGTAGCAACAATCGATAAGAAGGGAACCATGACGATTGCAATGACAGCAAGTTCTGGATTGATGTTGAACATCAAGAAGAACGCACCTATCAATGTCATGACCGCAATAAAAATGTCTTCTGGGCCGTGGTGAGCAAGCTCCCCGATATCAAACAGGTCATTTGTGATGCGACTCATGATATGGCCCGTCTTTGTGTTATCAAAGAAACGAAACGATTGTTTTTGCACATGATTGAACAACTCACGGCGCATATCAGTTTCGATGTTGATCCCTAATTTATGGCCTAAATAGTTTACGATATATTGCAAAAATGTACTCAGCATATAGACGAGTAGTAACAGAATTCCAGTCTGGACAATTACGTCCCAATTGCCACTTGGAAGCAGGTCATCGATAAAATACTGCACCGCTACAGGAAAAGCGAGTTCAAGGATTGCCACGATAATTGCACTGGAAAAATCGATGATAAATAGACGGCGATGGGGCCGGTAATAACTGAAAAATTTACGTAGCATGGGAGTCTCCTTTCAAGGTCTACTATTTAGTATAGCGAAACAACTTGAAATGTCGATAAAAAATTAAATGAGAATGATTTTCATTTTTATCTTGACTTCTTGATTTACTTTAATGCTATACTAGTGACGTATAATTGATAATGATTATCAAAAGGTGCAAATGAGAATGAAGATGGAGAAGTCGCATGTTGAAATTACGTTACATGGTACTCCTGACCTTTGGATTAGCGATTCTTTCGCTGTTCATTGGCGTGAGTAGAGTCACCCCAGTCGATTTACTGGATATTCAATCCGAAGAGACACAAATCTTCTTGATCAGTCGAGTTCCGCGACTCGTTGCCATTTTACTAGCAGGTGCTGGGATGAGTATTGCGGGATTGATTATGCAGCAGTTGAGTCGCAATAAATTTGTATCACCAACTACAGCAGGGACACTCGATGCTACGCGCCTAGGAATTCTTGTATCGATGCTGTTGTTTGCGAACGCTTCAATGGTTGAGAAAATGCTGGTCGCATTTCTATTTGCGCTAGCAGGTACATTTTTATTTATGCAAATCCTCGACCGAATCAAGTTCAAAGACGCGATTTTCATTCCACTCATCGGGATGATGTTCGGCAATATCCTATCGTCTGTCACGACTTTTTTTGCCTATCGGGCAGATGTCATTCAAAATATGTCGGCATGGCTTCAGGGAGATTTCTCTCTCATGATGAAAGGGAGATATGAACTTTTATACATAAGCATTCCTGTCCTCATCCTCGCGTATTTGTATGCCAATAAGTTCACGGTTGCCGGGATGGGGGAGGACTTCTCCAAAAACTTAGGCTTGTCTTATAAACGAGTAGTGAACCTAGGACTTGTCCTTGTTGCACTGATTACAGCAACTGTGGTTTTAACGGTCGGGATGATTCCGTTCTTAGGACTTATTATTCCGAATATCGTCTCCCTGTTTAACGGAGATCATTTGCGGAAGACTTTACCTCTTACAGCTTTACTAGGTGCGAGTTTTCTGTTGTTCGCAGATATTTTAGGACGCGTCATCATTTATCCCTATGAGATTTCGATCAGTTTAATGGTCGGTGTACTAGGAAGCGGTATCTTCCTCTATCTGCTATGGAGGGGGAGAAAACATGCGTAATCAAACGAAACTACTGGTTATGGCTACTTTGAGTGTTCTGTTTATAGGACTCTATCTACTCTACGATTTAAACGGAAGCTTTGATTATGCGCTTCCAAGGCGTGCAATCAAAGTGCTAGCAATGCTTATTACAGGTGCATCAATTGCTTACGCAACAGTCGTTTTCCAGACCATCACCCACAACAAGATTTTGACACCAAGTATTATGGGTTTGGACTCGCTTTATCAGTTGCTACAGACCGTATTAATTTTCATGCTTGGTAGCACCCATATTGCACTCGTCAACAAACAAGTAAACTTTTTCTTGTCGACAGCTGTAATGATTGTTTTCGCGTTACTGCTCTATCAAGTTTTATTCAAAAAAGGCAATCAACCGATTTACTTTTTACTTTTAGTCGGAATCGTGATCGGTACATTTTTCTCGAGCATCTCTACATTTATGCAAGTGCTCATCGACCCCAATGAATTTTTACGTATCCAAGACCGTATGTTTGCGAGTTTTAACAATGTAGGAACTGATCTCGTCTGGGTCGCACTGATTCTAACAGGCATCCTAATTCTTTGGAGTGCACGTTCCCACAATTACCTCGATGTCGTGAGTTTAGGGCGAGATACGGCAGTCAACCTTGGTGTACCGTACGATAAAATCGTTCGCAAGATGTTAATCGTGTCCGCCGTGTTGATCGCTATTTCAACAGCCCTTGTTGGTCCAATCACATTTTTTGGCCTGATTGTAGCAAATCTCTCGTATCAGTTTATGAAGTCGTATAAACATAACGTAATCATAACGTCTGCTATTTTGATGAGCTTTGTCGCACTAATAGGCGGTCAGTTTATAGTGGAAAGAGTATTTGGCTTCTCTACAACGCTAAGTGTCATCATCAACTTTATTGGTGGTATTTACTTTATTTATTTACTTCTAAAGGAGAGTCGATCGAAATGATCCAAGTAAAAGGCCTGACGAAATTTTACGGCAAAAAACATGTGGTCAAAGAAGTATCGACCACCATTCAAAAAGGAAAAATCACGTCCTTCATTGGGCCAAATGGGGCGGGAAAATCCACTCTACTTTCGATGGTGAGTAAATTGATTGACGCCGATTCTGGGGAAGTGGTTGTTGATGCAACGTCAGCGCGAAAAATGAAATCCAATGACTTTGCGAAGAAAGTTTCAATCTTGAAGCAATCCAATTATATGAATGTGAGATTGACGGTCCGTGAACTAGTTGGATTCGGCCGATTTCCTTACTCGAAAGGTCGATTGACGCAAGCGGATGAACAATTTGTTGATCAGGCAATTTCCTACATGGGATTAAAAGACTTGCAGCAAGACTATTTAGACGAACTTTCAGGTGGGCAACGGCAACGTGCATTCATCGCCATGGTCATCGCACAAGATACAGAATATGTCTTACTTGATGAGCCATTGAACAACTTAGATATGAAACATTCGGTTCAAATAATGAAAATACTACGTCAATTGGTAGATGATTTAGGCAAGACGGTCGTAATCGTATTGCATGATATTAACTTCGCCTCTGTCTACTCATATTACATCGTTGCAATGAAAGAAGGAGCAGTGGTTCGAGAAGGCAAAACCGAGGACATTATCGAATCTGCCGCGTTAAAAGAGATTTATGATATGGACATTCCGATTCAGCAAATGAACAACTGCCGGATCTGTGTGTATTTCAATTCAAACTAAAGGAGAGAACAATCATGAAAAAATGGATACTAGCATTACTTGCAGTACTTTTACTTAGTGTTTTAGCAGCTTGTGGAGAAACGGAAGATGGAGCAAACGAAGCAGAGGCAACAGAAACGTCTGCCACAACTGAAGAAACAGGAAACTTCCCCATGACAATTACACATGAATTAGGTGAAACGATTTTAGAGAAACAACCTGAGAATGTTGTTGTATTTGACTTTGGTGTTTTAGATGCACTAGATACACTTGGAGTGAAAGTTGCAGGAGTTCCGCAAGCAGCCATTCCTCCTTATTTAGAACAGTACGCTGGCGATGAGTATACGAATGTGGGGTCATTAAAAGAGCCAGACTTTGAAACGATTCATGCTATGCAACCGGATCTAATCATTATTTCAGGGCGTCAAGCAGAGTTGTATCCGGAATTCACGGAAATTGCTCCAACTGTATATATGGGATTAGATGCGACGGAATACATGACTTCATTTGAAACGAACATGACTCTATTAGGTGAGATGTTCGGAAAAGAGCAAGAGATGGCAGCAGAACTAGAAGCGGTAAAAGCGGAAATTGATACAATTGTGTCTGAAGTAGAAGCGTTGGAAGGAAAAGCTTTGTTTGTCTTAATCAATGAAGGAAAAGTGAGCGCATATGGACCTGGGTCGCGTTTTGGAATCGTCCATGACGTCTTTGGGTACGAGGCGGCAGATGAAAATTTAGAAGTTTCCACACATGGCCAAGGGGTGTCGTATGAGTATATCGCAGAAACAAACCCAGACATCTTATTTGTTTTAGATCGTAGCCAAGCAATCGCTTCAGGAGATGCAGGCAATGCTGACTTTGAAAATGAGCTTGTACAGAAAACGAATGCGTATCAAAATGGCAACATCATCTATGTAGACCCATCGGCTTGGTATTTGGCAGGCGGCGGCTTAGAGTCTATGCGTACGATGATTGCTGACATGAAGAAGGGGATGTAAAAATGTTCTATCAAGTGCGTCAGTTGACTGTCAAAGAAGGCACAAGTTCAGAAGTAGTTGAGCGTTTCACGAAACGTGGGAAAATTGAGGACATGCCAGGTTTTCTAGCTAAAGATGTATTAGTCAAAAAGGTTCGGCGTGGCGATGAAGAAGTCATGATTTTAATCAAATGGGAAAGTGAAGAGGCTTGGAAAAATTGGGAGAAGAGCCCTGAACATATTGCTGGCCATAAAGCCAAACTAAAAGAAGGGAATCCGAAACCAGACTATTTACTTGAAAGTCAACACGGACTCTATTATAAACAAAATTAATCAAGTCCCCTATGCTCAGCCTGAGCATAGGGGCTTTTGCGTTTAATGAGACTACATGAGAGGGTATGATAATAGAAAAGAATAAGGGGGATTTACAATGAAGCAATGGAAATACATACTCGCTCTACCTGCCTTGATTCTATTCTTTGTTTTGCTTTACTTTTATATAGAAAAAGACCAATTATGGACGGATCAATTCTTTCAGACGAACTTTGAAGGAAATAGGCTTATCGGAATCTTTAGTGTCGTTGCAGACCCACCCGTCGTATTGATCGTTTCAATTGTACTGGTGGTCTATTTATGGTTTTTCAAGCAAAATTTTCGAGGCATGATGTTTGTCCTTCTAGCTGTTGGTGGTGGAAGCGTGATGAATCGACTGCTCAAAACCTTGATAGAGCGAGAACGACCGGAGCTTGAAGGGCAACTTTTGTCTTTTAGTTTTCCATCCGGTCATTCAATGATTGGGTTGATTTATTTATTTACGATTGCGTACTTCCTGACTGAATATATGTATGACCGCAAAAAACAAACAATCATTTGGTCAGCAGCTACCCTTCTTACGATTCTTATAGGTTTATCTCGTGTAGCGAACATCCATCATTTTGGATCAGATGTTGTTGCGGGGTGGGCATTCGGTTATTTTTGGTTTGCAGTTGTCATGTGGTGGTACGAACGGAGAGAACGTCAATTCAAAAAACGGAGGCACTAAGATGCATTTTCAAATTCCAGAGTCATTAGTGGAACTCGCGAAGAAGCGTATAGAAGGTTTCCCTGTAGAAGGATTTGTTAGAGGGGGTGGACCCGAATCGCCAACACTTCTCTTAATAGGAGAAGCTCCTGGTGAATACGAAGCAATCGAAGGGAAACCGTTTGTGGGACGTGCGGGGAAAGAGCTTGATAAGTCTCTTGAACAAATTGGATTGTCTAGAGAAGATGTCTATATGACGAGCCCCGTAAGGAGCCGACCTTATAAATGGAGAGAAAAGAAACTGCCGACTGGTGAACATATTCAAAAAAAGTACAATCGTCCTCCTACTAAGCTTGAGATTCTCGCACATGCCCCTGTTCTAGATTATGAAATCCTACAGCTGGACCCTCGTCTTATCGTTACACTAGGCAATGTAGGTTTACAACGATTACTCGGACCTTCCTATAAAGTGAATGACTGGAAAGGGCAACTGATTCATCATCCAGTGCGGCGTTTACACTCATTAGAATCAAATGAGTTTGAATGGACACAAGAGAGTTACACAATCATGCCGACCTACCATCCTGCCGCTGTTTTCTACAACCCAAAAATTCGTCCGGAATTGGAACGTGTATGGAATCATATTGATCAGTATTTGAGAAATAGTGGCGATTAAATTTCGTGCGTTAAAAAAAGTTGCACAAAGGAAACATTTCGCGTATACTAGAAAAAACTAGATAAAGTAGGATGATTTTTATGGATGGGAATGTTCTCTTTGCACTTGGTTTAACAGTTTTGGCCGGTCTAGCAACCGGGATAGGAAGTTTAATCGCATTATTTACTTCACGAACGAACAAAAAGTTTTTATCAATGGCATTAGGATTTTCAGCAGGCGTTATGATTTTTGTAGCACTTGTCGAAATTTTCTTCAAAGCAAAAGACGCGCTAGTGGCGGAGCTTGGGGCTACAAATGGTTACTGGATGACACTTGTCGGATTTTTCGGTGGGATGCTATTTATCGGGTTGATTGACCGTTTGCTACCTTCATTAGGAAACCCGCACGAAGTAAAATCTGTTGAGGCGATGGATAAAGGGCCAACTGCAGCAGAACATGCGCGCCTTATGAAAATGGGGATGTTCACTGCACTGGCTATTGGGATTCACAATTTCCCAGAGGGTATTGCTACATTTATGTCGGCACTTGCTGACCCGAATCTCGGAATCGCAATTGCGATTGCGGTCGCGATTCACAATATACCGGAAGGGATTGCTGTAGCTGTCCCGATTTATTATGCAACAGGGAGTCGCCGACGTGCGTTCAAGCTGTCATTTTTATCAGGTCTTGCCGAGCCAGTGGGTGCGGTCGTCGCATTCTTGATTTTAATGCCATTTTTATCGGACTTAATGTTCGGAATTGTCTTCGCTGGGGTGGCGGGAATCATGGTATTTATTTCACTTGATCAGCTATTACCTGCTGCGAAAGAGTTTGATGAGACACATTCGTCGATTTACGGAGTTGTTGCGGGGATGATGGTTATGGCGGCTAGTTTGGTATTGTTTTCTGTTTAGGTTTTAGATGTGAAGCCGACTGGTCAGAAATTGTAATCAATCTCTGGCGATACGGCAGCGAGTTCCAGGGGGAGCATACCGAAGCCTCCTCTTGGCATACGAGAAGCTTGCACTTCTCGCCTCCACTGCGGGGTCTTCGCCATACTCTGATTCCCCAGGAACTCACTACCTCCTCTTGTCGATTGAAATTGCTAGTTTTTCTAAATTTAGTTAGGTTATACACTCTACCAAAATCTCATCTAACACTTCGAATAGAATAGATTAACAGAGTTAAAACAAAACCAGCATGTTCTCAAGAGCTACTCAGGAGAACATGCTGATTTTTTGTGTCACAAGCTCTGCACCACGCAAAGCAGTGGATACCTTATGAAGTGTGAAATGCGGAAACTTCTTCTGAATAGACGTGACATCGAACGATGGAGGAATCACTGAAATCAAAGTCGGACCTGCTCCACTAATCGCGGTTCCATAAGCGCCTAAGCCATTCACAATGGATTTATACTCCTGAGAAGAAGGAATCAGCGACATTCGGTAAGGTTCATGGAACTGATCGCTCCCCATCATTTTTCCAACCAATTCCGCATTACCTGTTGCAAGTCCAGCGACTAACATATTGGCAGCCGCACTGCTAGCGACGGCTTGTTCACGCGTGTAGCTTGTTGGTAACACTTGTCGCGCTTTCTCTGTTTTTAGTTCTGTAGGCGGAATCGCTACTAGCCACTGGAAAGAAGGTAGTTCAAAACGTGAATATAGTACTTGGTCAGAAGATTGATAACTCACGATACACCCTCCGTAAAGAGCTGCGGCGACATTATCTGGATGTCCTTCGCACGAAGAAGCAAACTCCAAAAGCGCGTCCTTTTCCAATGCCAATTCGGCAAAGTGATTGGCTAGTAAGCAAGCAGCTACTATAGCGGCTGCACTACTTCCAAGCCCTCGTGCAAGAGGGATTTCACTAGTGACATACAGGCGAAGTGGTCGGAGTACTTTTCCGTGAAGTCGCGCAAGTTCTTTTGCTGTCTGCATAATTAGATGAGTCTGCACATCCTCGACCGCTGGAAGGTGAGGACCTTCATGATGGATTTCCCAAGATTCATGAAGAGATGCTTCAACAGTTAAATAGAAGGGTAAAGCAACTCCAACAGAATCAAAACCCGGTCCTACATTCGCCGTGCTTGCCGGGATTTTGAGCACTACTGTCATGGGGATAACACCTCCTCCAGATAGTGTTGAAGAGCTGGTGCTGTCGAATCGAGTTGACGGGGACGAATCACTTTGCAGTCCATCGCTGTTTGTGGATCTTTTAAACCGTTCCCAGTCAACACAGCGACGACTGTAGTCCCTGGAGCAATTTGTCCTTGTTGAACTGCTCGAATCACACCAGCAACAGAAGCGCTCGAAGCGGGTTCAACAAAAACGCCTTCTCTAGATGCAAGGAGCTGATAGGCAGCGAGTAGTTCATCATCAGTTACTGATTCGATGGCTCCGCCAGATTGGTCGCGTGCATCGACAGCGGTTTGCCACGAAGCCGGATTTCCAATGCGAATGGCCGTAGCCACTGTTTCTGGAAATTCGATTGGATGCCCTTTGACAATGGCAGCGGCGCCTTCTGCTTCAAATCCAAAGATTTTGGGAAGACCTGAGTTATGGCGCTCGTTATATTCCAAGAATCCTTTCCAGTACGCTGTGATATTCCCGGCATTACCGACTGGAATGGCAAGGACGTCTGGTGCTTTACCTAGAGCATCGACAATTTCAAAGCTCGCTGTTTTTTGTCCTTCGATGCGATAAGGGTTTACCGAGTTCACGAGCGTTACAGGAGATGTCTCGCTGATGGCACGTACCATCTCAAGTGCACGGTCAAAATTTCCTTCAATTTGAATGACTTCCGCACCGTACATGTACGCCTGTGCAAGCTTTCCAGCAGCCACTTTACCTTCAGGGATGACGATGATTGCTTTCATACCAGCGCGTGCTGCATAAGCTGCAGCTGCAGCAGATGTATTCCCCGTAGATGCACAGATGACGGCTGTACTTCCTTGTTCTTTGGCTTTTGCGACAGCCATAACCATGCCACGGTCTTTGAATGAGCCGGTCGGGTTTGCTCCTTCAAGCTTCAAATGAAGATCAATACCAAGCTCTTTTGATAAGTTCTCTGCATGTAGTAAAGGTGTGTTTCCTTCAAGTAGCGTGAGAAGTGGAGTGTCCTCTGTAATAGGTAAATACTCTTTATACTGTTGCAATAATCCGGACCAAGCCATTTCTCATTCCGCCTTTCTGTTCTTTTGATAAAAACAAATGTCTTTTAATAAAGGACATTTTACAGCACAATCACTTGAAATTCAACCTGATTTTTTTCGTTGTATTTCCCGCAATTTAGGCGTATACTCAAACACGACATGTGTAAAGACAGGAGTTAGGGAAATGAAATCAACAACAAAAAAGCCTCTTTCTCGAAATAAATTGCTCGCTATCGCGGGATTAGGGTGGATGTTTGATGCGATGGACGTCGGAATTTTGTCCTTTATCATTGCGGCTCTTGCTATCGAATGGAGTTTGTCTCCAGAACAGATGGGGTGGATCGGCAGTGTCAACTCGATTGGAATGGCGGTTGGAGCAGTATTCTTTGGTTTGATTGCGGATAAGATCGGTCGCAAAAATGTATTCATGATTACGCTTCTCATGTTCAGTCTTGCGTCTGGAGCTTCCGCTTTAGCTGGAGGGCTTGCGATATTTATGATTTTACGATTCTTTGTAGGAATGGGGTTAGGTGGAGAGCTACCTGTAGCTTCGACTTTAGTATCTGAATCTGTCCCTGCTGAAGAACGCGGAAAAGTAGTCGTGCTTCTTGAGAGCTTCTGGGCAGTAGGCTGGATTCTTGCCGCATTGATTGCGTACTTCGTGATTCCAGACTACGGATGGCGCTGGGCACTCGCACTCACTGCATTACCGGCATTTTACGCCATTTACTTGCGCTTAAAACTACCAGACTCACCACGCTACGAGAAAGTAGAAAATGTGAAACGGACAGTCGTTCAGAATATCAAAGAATTATGGACACCGACTTATAGAAGACGGACCCTCATGTTATGGATTTTATGGTTCACAGTTGTCTTTTCCTATTACGGCATGTTCTTATGGTTGCCATCAGTTATGGTCATCAAAGGATTTAGCTTGATTAAGACATTTGAATATGTACTCATCATGACGCTCGCTCAGTTACCTGGTTACTTCTCGGCAGCTTGGTTGATTGAACGTGTGGGACGTAAATTTGTATTGATCACGTATTTACTCGGGGCTGCAGCAAGTGCAGCAGTATTTGGATCTGCAGAGACACTTACGATGCTCATGATTTCAGGAATGCTTCTGTCATTCTTTAACCTAGGGGCTTGGGGAGCATTGTACGCTTATTCTCCGGAACAATACCCAACTGTCATTCGGGCAACAGGTGCTGGTATGGCCGCTGGAGTTGGCCGGATCGGCGGAATTCTTGGTCCGCTCCTAGTCGGAACGATGGTAGCAGCAAGTTACAGCATCGGCATTATCTTTGGGGTTTTCTGTGCAGCCATCGTCGTCGGTGTTCTTGCCGTCGCTTTCCTTGGGACAGAAACGAAACAACAAGAGCTTCAAGATACACTCTAGCCATCGCACTCGCGGTGGCTTCTTTTTTTTCACTCCCATTTCGTTTACACTGAATCTATACACTTACACTGAAGGACGTGGATTTATGACGAAAGAATTGACAGCAGAACAAGTAATTGGACTGATTCCTGCTCAAGCCGATATCGTGTTCCCACTTACAAATGGAGAACCAAATAAACTACTAGATTACCTGGAGGCGCATCAAGACCGTCTGTCAGAAGTTCGGATCCATCAATTGCTACCGCTTCGGAACCGTTCGTATATGGCAAATGAGAGTGCAGACCACTTGAAGCATATCAGCTACTTTTTAAGTGGAGCGAATCGCAAAGAGTTCCACCAAGGGACTGCTGATTTGATGCCGAACAACTTCCACGAAGTGACGAAAATCCTTCGTAAGGTCAGCCGCACTATGATGGTCATGGCCGTGGTATCGCCAATGGACGAGTACGGCTACTTCTCGCTTGGGACGCAAGCCGATATCGTCAGTGAGTTCATTGGAAAAGTGCCATTTATTGTGGAAGTAAATGAGCATATGCCACGAACGTTTGGACAGAACCAAATTCATATCAGCCAAATAGAAGGGTACGTCGTCAATCATCAACCGTTAGTTGCGGACGAACCTGCGCCAGTGTCTGACATGGACATGAAGATTGCATCATACGTAGCAGAGCGTATTCAAGATGGCGATACGTTGCAAATTGGGATAGGCGGAATACCGAACGCGGTCGTCAGTCAGTTGAAGACACATCGTCACTTAGGGATTCACACAGAAATGTTCGTAGACGGCATCATCGATCTAGTTGAGGCTGGTGCAGTGGATGGAACGCGGAAGTTCACGAACCAAGGAAAGATGATAGCGACATTTGCACACGGGTCTCAACGCTTGTATGATTTCCTGAACGGCAACCCAGCGTTACAGTTCTTACCAGTCAGTACGGTAAATGATCCGCGTGAAATCGGAAAAGAAGAGAATATGATTTCCATCAATGCGACGACAGAAGTCGATTTATTTGGCCAGTGCGCAAGTGAAACGGTAGCAGGGCGTTACTATTCCTCTACAGGGGGTCAAGCAGATTTTGCGCGAGGCGTACGTTTTTCGAAGAACGGTAAAGGATTTATCACTATGTCCTCAACAATCAAGAACGGAGAAATGTCGCGTATTAAAGTAGCACTCTCTCCGGGATCTGTCGTGACAACGAATAAAAACGATGTGGACCACATTGTGACAGAGTATGGTGTTGCCGAGATGTTTGGACGTCCATTATCAGAGCGTGCTGAACAACTGATTGCGATTGCGCATCCGGACTTCCGTGAAGAATTACGGTTCGAAGCGAAAAAGCTTGGGTTGATTTTGTAAATGCGCATTGTTCCGAAAGAGTTTTACGAACTACCGACACTAGAGCTCGCTAAGGCACTGATTGGAAAGCTTCTTGTACATGATACACCGGAAGGAAGACTTTCTGGTTACATCGTCGAGACAGAGGCCTACATGGGACCGCTCGATCAAGCTGCTCATAGTTTTGGGGGCAGGAAGACAAAGCGCACAGAAGTCATGTTCCGTGAGCCCGGACACATCTACACATATCAGATGCATACGCATACTCTGATCAATGTGGTGGCAGAAGACGTCGATGAGCCGCATGCAATTTTGATTCGCGCTGTTGAACCAGTAGAAGGACAAACGGTAATGCAGGCGAACCGAAATCAACTTCCTAAAAAGCAGTGGACGAATGGGCCTGGGAAGTTGACGAAAGCACTCGGTATTACGATGGCGCATTACGGAGAGCTCTGGTATGAACCACCTCTCTATATTGCGGAAGGAAAAGAAGTAAGTGGAATTTCTACCGGTCCCCGTATCGGAATCGACAATAGCGGGGAAGCTGTTCACTATCCGTACCGCTTTTGGGAGACCGATAATCCATTTGTCTCGAAATACAGAGCACCAAAAACGCCAAAATATGATTGGGTTTGAATCAATGATGTAACAGACATGATGAGTGGGTAGGGGTGACTCCAGCGGGATTAAAAGCGGAAGCTGAGACCTTGTTTTAGATGTGGAGAACGCCGCTCTAGAAATTCCGAGGAAATCAGACGTGCCCATGAAGGCGAAGTTCAGCCTTTGTGGGTGCGGCTGATTCCGGAGTGTATTTCTGGCGTTCACAACTCGATTTTGGCTCAGCCCGCGCCCGCGGAACGCTTCCCCTACACACCTAGCGAAAATAAAAAAAGGGGGTCTCTCATTTATACGAGAAACTCCCTTGTCTTTGTTAAAGACGTATGATTTTTGCGTGTCAATCAATCATTTTCCCCATGTAAAACTCATCTACATAATGCCCGTGAATGCGTAGTGCATTTTTACGTGTTCCTTCAAGTTCAAACCCGAGTTTGTTGTAAAGTTTTTGTGCAATGACATTTTCTTTGATCACTGTCAGCTCGAGCTTTTCGATCCCGACGCCTTTTGCCCAGTTCTCTCCGTGGTACATCAAGGTAGAGGCAATGCCTTTATTAGAGAATTGCTGTTTTACCCCTATCACAATAGAAGCGCGATGGGACGCGCGAGGAGAAGGGCCTCCGATTACAACAAGGTAACCGGCATATTCCCCGTTCATAATGGCAAGAAATAGATTGGAGTTGCGGGATTCTTTCCACTCCTCTAGGCGTTTGCGTATTCCCTGGACCGATTGTTTCTGCTCCGACTTCCCGTATAGCATGAAGTCTGTCTCGGAGTAAATAGTTTCCTGCAATTGAATAAACGCGCGCGCATCTTCCGTCTCTGCTTCACGAACAATTAAGATGTCCTGCTTTTCACGTTCTTTTGAAGTATCATGTTCATGTATAGAATTTTGGAATACAACATATTGATTCAACTCAATTTCACTGACCCCATAGCCATTCCCTGTCCAGGCAAGAAAATGTTGCGCTGGCGGCTTCGTTTTCTTCCACCAACTCCTGCTCAAGTAGGCAGCATTGGGGAGGGGTTGACCGAGAATTGCTTCCATTTGATCGAATGTCAATTTCACAGTCTTTTGGTCAGTCTTTTTAAAAAAGTCATGCAGTGGTAGGTACTTTGCTTCAGTTGTCCGTGCCATGGTATCCCCCTTGATTTCACACTTCAAAATAAGTAACAGTATACCATGAAATTTCAAAGGAAACGCGGCATATCCCACATGTCGATTTGGGAAAAAATATGCTAAACTGAAGAAGCACAAAATTTGAAGGAGGCATTTTTCATGTCGAACACATTTGTATTTGGTCATAAAAATCCCGATACTGATACAATCACGTCAGCTATCGTCTACGCATACTTGAAAAATCAAATCGGTCACAGTGCTGAAGCAGTCCGTTTAGGAGACGTTGCAGGGGAGACTGCATACGCTTTAGGTTTCTTTGGAGTAGAAGCACCACGCCTTGTAACATCCGTTGAAAAAGGTCAACCAGTTATCTTAGTTGACCACAACGAATTCCAGCAGAGCGCAGATGGAATCGAAGAGGCACACATTTTAGAAGTAATCGACCACCACCGCATCGCAAATTTTGAAACAGCAGATCCGGTTTACTATCGTGCAGAGCCAGTAGGATGTACAGCGACGATTCTGTTGAAGCTTTTCAAAGAGCATGGAGTGGAAGTGCCGAAGGAAATCGCAGGTCTTATGCTTTCTGCTATCATCTCGGATTCTTTACTATTCAAATCTCCAACATGCACAGAGCAAGATGTAAAAGCAGCGCGTGAGCTCGAGCAGTTGGCGGGTGTGAGTGCGGAAGAGTACGGATTAGATATGTTGAAGGCTGGAGCAGATGTATCATCGAAAACAATCGAGGATTTGTTGACGCTAGATGCGAAAGAGTTCGGCATGGGCGATTACAAAGTTGAAATCGCGCAAGTCAATGTTGTGGATCCACAAGACGTATTGGGTCGTCAATCAGAGATTGAAGCAGCGATTCATGAACGCATCTCTGAAAAGGAATTGGATCTTTATTTCTTCGTTGTAACTGATATCTTGAACAACGATTCAGTGGCACTAGCTCTAGGCAAAATGGCAAACAAAGCAGAAGACGCATTCAATGTTGTATTTACAAACCATACAGCAGTTTTAAAAGGCGTCGTTTCACGTAAAAAACAAGTGGTTCCTGCTTTGACAGAAGCACTTTCAAACTAAGCTCAATTCGTTGATTTTTTCATCAGGACAAACTATGCTGACAGAGAGGTGATTGTATGGAAATCGCAATCTGGTCAGACTACGTTTGTCCTTTTTGTTATATTGGAAAACGACGTATGGAACGCGCATTACAAGAAACAGGATTTGCACAGCAAGCAACGATTCAACTGAAAAGTTATCAGTTGGATGCGAGTACGCCGGAAGTGGTGACAGAATCCGTCTATGAATCACTTGCCCGCAAATATGGGACATCCATTGAGCAGGCAAAAGCGATGTCTGCAAATGTTGTTGAGCAAGCGAAGACTGAAAACCTGCATTACAACATGGAAGATGCAAAGCCAGCCAACACGGCACGTGCGCATCGTCTTGTAAAATGGGCAGATACGCAAGGCAAAGGAAATGAACTGGGTGAAGAATTGCTGAACGCCTATTTCATTGAAGCAAAAAACATCAATGATGTAGACGTTCTGGCAGACTTAGCAGTAGCCACTGGACTTGACCGAGAAGGTGCTTTAGAAGTTCTAGAGAGCAACAAGTTTTTCCCGGAAGTTCAAATTGATCAAACGGAAGCATCTCAAATTGGAGTCCGTGGAGTACCCTTTTTTGTTCTCAACAATAAATACGCAATCTCTGGTGCACAACCTATCGAAGTTTTCAAAGAGGCGCTACAAAAAGTCGCTGAAGAAGAAGGGATAAAACCCACTCTTCAAACCATTGGTGGACAAGGTGCTGCATGTGATGGAGACGTATGTGACGTATAAGCCAAAAACCTGTGATTTCACAGGTTTTTTTGTTTGCCATCTGAGACTTTCGGGGTATATAGATAAGGAAATTAAGATATGTGAGGAGGGAAGCTTATGGAATGGTTAAATTCTTTTGTGGACTGGGCAAATAATTATTTATGGACGTACATATTAATTGCCCTTTTGATTGGTGCCGGTCTTTATTTTTCTATCCGTACTAAATTTGTTCAGTTCCGCATGTTCGGCGAAATGTTCCGTGTCATCACGGAAAAGAAAGAAACAGATACAGGTGTGTCAGCATTCCAAGCTTTTACAATCAGTACCGCATCACGCGTGGGGACAGGGAACATTACCGGGGTTGCCCTCGCAATCGGTATCGGTGGCCCTGGTGCAGTATTTTGGATGTGGCTCATCGCAATTATCGGGATGGCCACTGCATTCGTGGAAAGTACACTTGCGCAAGTATACAAAGTGCGTGACGGGGATGAGTTTCGTGGCGGCCCAGCGTACTACATGGAAAAAGCGTTAGGACAGCGAAAGCTTGCAGTAATCTTTAGTGTTCTATTGACTCTGAGCTTTGGTTTTATTTTTAACTCGGTGCAGTCCAACACAATCGCAGTGTCTGTAAGTGATGTGTTTAACGTACCAACATGGGCGATTGGCTTAACATTAGTGGTTTTAACAGCCATCATTATTTTCGGTGGAGTTCATCGCATCGTCAAAGTTACACAAGTCATCGTTCCAGTGATGGCCCTGTTGTATATTGCAATTGCACTATTTGTGGTAGTCACGAATCTATCTGAAATTCCTGCATTTTTCGCACTCATCTTTAGTCATGCATTTGGTCTACAAGAAGCGGTAGGAGGCGGTGTTGGTGCAGCCATCATGCAGGGTGTTCGACGAGGCTTGTTCTCGAATGAGGCAGGTATGGGGTCTGTTCCAAATGCAGCAGCAACAGCGAACGTATCTCACCCAGCGAAGCAAGGACTCGTGCAAAGCTTAGGGGTATTCTTTGATACCATCATCATCTGTACAGCTACAGCCTTTATCATTTTATTATCAGACTTCTATAAAACAGCTACAGACGACGGAATCATTTTGACGCAAAATTCATTGGCAGATCACGTGGGGAGTTGGGCTCCGTATTTCGTTGCGATTGCGATTATCTTCTTCGCCTTCAGTTCAATCATGGGGAACTATTACTACGGGGAAACAAACATTGAATTAATCAATGCTCATCGCGGATGGCTGCAAGGGTATCGTGTACTAGTACTAGCTATGGTCATGTTCGGTGCTCTTGCAAAAGTCCAGCTCGTCTGGAATATGGCAGATCTATTTATGGGGATGATGGCAGTTATTAATATCGTGGTCATTATCTTATTAGGAAAATTAGCAGGGCAAGTACTTGAAGATTACATCGGGCAACGAAAGCGTGGAGTGGATCCACAATTCTATGCGAAAAATATCGGTGGTTTAACCAATACAGAGTGTTGGGAAGAGGATGCACCGGAAACAAAATAACTAGTTCTTACCCTTCCGTTTTATCCTACAAACGGAGGGGTATACTTTTTTTAGTAAGATAATTAATTTTAGGAGGTGATTCGGATGAGTGAAGTCTCCCATCCGATTGTAAAAGAAACATTAAAAGCACTACTTGAGCGTAAGGAATTCCTTCCTGTGTGCCAAGGCGAAAGTCGTGATAAAGCCTTCAAATCTATGGAAGCCATTCTTTCGACACCGAATCAGATCCATAAAGCGTATATTCGTATGCCGCTAGCAAACGGAGAAATCGTGCGAATTCCAGCATTTCGTATTCAACACAACAATGCATTAGGGCCGTATAAAGGTGGAATTCGTTTTCATGAATCGGTAAACGAACACGAAGTAGAAAACCTTTCATTTTTAATGACGCTAAAGAACGCCCTACATAACGTTCCCTACGGTGGGGGAAAAGGTGGAATCATAATCGATCCACGGTCACTTTCTGAAAAGGAACTCCATACATTGTGCGTCAAATATGTTCGGAACTTTAACGACATTATCGGTCCGGACAAAGATATTCCGGCCCCGGACGTAGGTTCTGGAGAGCGTGAAATGGACTGGATGATGGCAGAGTATAAGAAAATCAATCATGGACAGCCTTATTTGGGCAGTTTTACTGGAAAGAGTGTCATTAACGGAGGTTCCCTAGGCCGAAGAGAAGCGACAGGCAAAGGGGTCTATTTCACGATGCGCTACCTTCTTCATGATTATGTGGAGAAGAACCGTACGAATTTAGAGAAGTCTGAAAATCGCTTTGCTAAAACAACGCTTGATCATTTTGGACGCCCGTTAAGTGTTGCAGTTCAAGGATTTGGAAATGTGGGTTCTGTGACCGCATTAGAAGCCTATCGTGATCAAAAACTTCAAAACAAAGTCATTGCGGTTTCCGACCGAAACGTCACACTCGTGAATCGCGATGGTTTAAACATTCCAGCGCTTGTTGAATTCACGATGAAGAATAAAGGAGACTTACCGGTTTCTGAGGACCAATTAAAAGAGATTAATGTAGAAGCAACGATTGAATCGCGTGAAGCCATTTTAACTATGGAAATGGACGTATTGATTTTAGCAGCGCTTGAAGACCAGATTCATCAAGACAACTGGAGCGACATCAAAGCTAAAATTATTGTAGAAGGTGCGAATGCTCCAGTGACACAAGAAGCAGATGAGCAGCTTGCCAAAAATGGTGTTATCATTATCCCAGATATTCTAGCTAACGCTGGAGGAGTTATTGTCTCATACTTAGAGTGGCTTCAAGGCCGTGAAACACAATTTTACACGGAGGAAGAAGTATTCAAAAGATTGTATGAAAAAATGGGCGAGACGATGGAAACAATACTTCCTCAATATTACGCGGACCCATATGCGCTGCGTCAGAATGCATTCATTCATGCAGTCGGAAGGTTATCTGAAGTCCTGTATAAGCAAGGGAAATTATATTAAAAAAAGGAGAGGGCCTAAGCCTTCTCCTTTTCTAGTTCTTTCAGAATTGGGTCTTTTGTATAGGTCAGAGCTTCTCGCTTATGTTCAAGCTCAAGACGCAGTTTTTCTGTTTCTAAAATAAAGTTTTCATTGCGTAACTTCTCAAGTTCCAATTCTTCTTTCAAATGCCCGAGTTTCAACTCTTCTAATTTTCGTTTGTTTTTCATCCAACTGTCAATTAAGCCAGCCCCAACACCAATCGCCACAATCGCTACAATCCACCACATTTAACATACCACCTTTGTCCGTTTCTTTTCTTTTACGTCTTGGTGGCAAGAAAGTTTCATTTGATTGATGCGAATTAGTTTCCATAATATCAGCAATTGCCAAAAGTGAGAAAAGAAGTGGTGAAACTCTCGTCACAATTAGCGAATCTCTTACAATAGACATCGAATCGCCCGACACAATTGCCAAACGCTCATATAAAAACGCCACCCTAGGAAAGTATCTTCCCTAGAATGGCGTTCTCCACATCTAAAACGAAATCGAGTTGCGCCTCCTAGAAATCCCGCAAGATGCCATCGCGGCCCATGAAGCAAAAAGCGCTTCACGGTCCACGCTGTCATCTCGCACAATTTCTGAACAGTCGGCTCCACATCTAAAACTTAAGCCGGGTTTAACTCTAATTCGATGTCAATCTTGATATCTTCGCCTACAAGAACTCCACCAGTTTCAAGAGTTTGGTTCCAAGTTAAGCCGAAGTCTTTACGGTTGATTTTTGAGCTTGCTGAGAACGCAACCACTTCTTGACCCCATGGGTTCGTTCCTTTTCCTTCGTACTCCACATCAAACGAAACTGGTTTTGTTACATCTTTGATTGTAAGATCGCCTGTCACTTTGTACTCGTCATCGCCTTTAGACTGAATGTCTGTCGCTTTGAACGTGATAGATGGGTAGTTTTCAACATCGAAGAAATCAGCTGAACGTAAGTGATTGTCACGATCTGTGTTGTTTGTATTAATAGATGCTACATCGATTGTGAAGTCGATTGTTGCACCAGTAAGGTCTTGTTCATTTCCCTCTAGATTTGCAGAGAATTCATTGAAGTTCCCGCGTACTTTTGAAACCATCATGTGTTTCACTGAGAATCCAATGCTAGAGTGAGCTGTGTCGAGGTTAAAGTTTGTCATGAAAAAAATCTCTCCTTTGTTTTTCGAATTATCTAAAAGTATACGGATAATTTATTTCGAAATCAAGATATATGATTAAAAAAATAAATTACTGGTTACTTTATGTAACTTACTATAAAATAATACTAAGTAGACGTCAAGAGATATCATCGTGATTTTTTGAGTTTTTTAGATTTTTTTACTATACTAAATAAATTAGGAGTGAAAAATATGAAAAAATCGGCGCTTTGTCCACGCCTTTCTAGCGCAATGGATCTGTTAGGAAAACGATGGACTGCATTAATTATTTATCAGTTATTAGAAGGATGTAAACGATTCAATGAAATCGAGTCCTCTATGCCGATCAGTGGAAGACTTTTGTCTGAGCGATTAAAAGAATTAGAATATGAAGGTCTAGTTACACGTAAAATTTACTCAGAAGTTCCAGTACGAGTGGAATATTCCTTAACGGAAAAAGGACAAGCATTGCGTCCGGTAATCGAAGGAATAGAACAATGGTCACAACAATGGACGTAACGAATGGTTCTTGTGTAAAAGCGGATTCCCTCGCATACTAAGGAGACAAACGTTTAAGAAAGAAAGGATTTGGCTTTTTTGTCTAAACAGAAATGGTTTGAAGAGCTTTCGGCAGTTTTGCCTGCACATACAGTTAAATTAGATGAACCTCTCTCACTGCACACGATAACGCGCATGGGAGGACCAGCAGATGTATTCGTTTCACCTGAGTCTCAAGCGCAAGCAATTGTCGTCATCAATTACGCGGCTCAGTATAAAATTCCTTTATTGCTTTTAGGAAACGGTTCGAACATGGTCGTGCGTGATGGCGGAGTTCGAGGAATCGTCTTACAGTTGACGAAACTTCAAGAAATCACAATTACGAATACACACGTCTATGCTGAAAGTGGAGCACCTATTATTCATGTCTCTAAACAAGCTGCAGCTGAGGGTCTGACAGGTTTGGAGTTCGCATGTGGGATTCCCGGAACTGTTGGCGGCGCAATGGTAATGAATGCAGGGGCTTATGGTGGTGAGATTCAAGATATCATCAAGCAGTGTACTGTTGTTACGCCAGAAGGTGAACTGTTGATTTTAAAGAAAGAAGATTTAGATCTTGGCTACCGCACGAGCGTCATATCGAAAAAAGGCTATTTCGTATTGTCAGCTGAATTTGAACTGACGCATGGTGAGCAAAAAGAGATTGACAGCAAGATTGAAGACCTGACTTTCCAGCGTACATCCAAGCAACCACTTGAATATCCTTCTGCAGGAAGTGTGTTCAAACGTCCTCCAGGATATTTTGCTGGGAAACTGATTCAAGATAGCGATTTGCAAGGAAAAGGGTACGGGGGAGCGGAAGTTTCTACAAAACATGCCGGATTCATCGTCAATAAAAATAATGCAACAGCAACTGACTATATCCAAACTATTCAGCTTGTACAAAAGACTGTCAAAGAAAAGTTTGGCGTGGATCTTGAGTTGGAAGTGAAGATAGTCGGCGAAGAATAAAATTAGAATGAATTAGTGGGCACTTTCTCTTTTTAGAGAAAGTGTTTTTTTATACCCACACAATGCCCAAACTTTTTCGGGTTATGAAGGAGTTTATCAAAGTTTGCCGAATTAGTAGCAATACGAGGGGGAAGGGACATGAAAAAAGGACTGAAAATCACACTGACGATTGCTGGAATTCTTCTAGCTATTGTAGTTATAGCTTTACTTGGCCTCAATTGGTTTATCGCGGACTCTAAGTCGCAAATCGAGGGACAGATGGGCTTAAGTAGTATTGAACAAGAAGTTATCGTGATCCGAGATGAACAAGGCGTGCCTCATATTGAAGCTGAAAGTGATGCGGACTTGTATCGTGCACAAGGATTTGTGCAGGCTCAAGATCGTCTGTTCCAAATGGATTTAGCGCGTCGCCAAGCGAGCGGCCAATTATCAGAAGTAGTGGGGAGTGCTGCTTTATCCACCGATCAATTCTTTTTGACATTTAGTCTTCGGGACGCAGCAGAAAAATCGTATGAAGGCTACAGTGATGAAGCAAAGCAAGTGCTCGCGTGGTATGCAGAAGGTGTGAATGACTTTATTGCACACGCGAAAGAAGAAGGCAAACTGAGTTATGAGTTTTCACTTCTCGGCTATGAGCCAAAAGAATGGACTCCTGTAGATTCCCTGACGATTGGAAAATACATGGCGTATGATCTTGGTGGCAACTGGTCGACACTGGCTATTCGCCACTGGGCACTACAAAACTTAGAAGAGGATAAAGCGCGGGAGCTCTTCATTACGTATCCTGAAGGTGACCCAGCAATTTTAGAAGCAAATAAAGAGACGTCTGTCCAAGTAGGGGCGAACTTTCCGCTTGAAGTGATGCCTCACCCATTTAACGGGAGTAACAACTGGGTCGTTTCTGGAGACAAGACAGTAACGGGTGAACCACTTTTAGCCGATGACCCACATCTCGGCTTGAGTACACCGTCTATCTGGTATCAGATGCACCTCCAGTCGCCTGAACAAAATGTCAGTGGCGTCATCTTTGCAGGGATTCCAGGAATCATTCTAGGACATAACGAAGACGTCGCTTGGGGAGTAACGAATGTAGGTCCAGACGTTCAAGACTTGTATATCGAGATTCCGAACCCAGAGAACCCGTATCAATTCTCGTACGACGGCGAGTGGGAAGATGCGAAAGTTCGGTCGTATGAAATCGCAGTGAAGGATGAAGAGTCCGTGCCTTATGAAGTCGTAGTGACCCGGCATGGGCCTGTGATTTCTGACATCTTGTATGACGAAACGAATCCAGAAGCTGTGTTTTCCATGCAGTGGACCGCACTTGAACCCACGCAGGAGCTACAAGCCATCTTGGAAATGAACAAATCTTCTAACTGGGAACAATTCGAATCGGCGCTTGAACAATTCCATGCGCCAGCACAGAACTTTGTTTTCGCTGCAAAAGACGGAACCATCGCCTATAAAGCAAATGGACGACTACCTCTTCGCAAACAAGGGGACGGGCAACTTCCGGTTCCAGGAGACTCTTCTGATTACGGGTGGGATGGGTATGTTCCATATGACGAACTACCGACTTCAGTGAACCCTGACGAGGGCTTTATCGCAACAGCCAACAATCAAGTGGTAGACGATAGCTATCCCTATCACATCACGGACTTCTGGGCGCAATCCTACCGTTACGAGCGGATCGCAGAGGTGTTGGAGGCAAGTGATGAGTTGACTGTTCAGGATATGATGGACCTGCAGATGGATCAAGAGAACTTGCAAGCGCGTAGATTTTTAGAGCAACTGTTGACTGGACTTTCTACAACAGAAGCAGGTAGCACATATACAGAGCTTTTAAGTAAGATGGAAAGTTGGAACCTTGTCGATGACAAAGAATCTCCATTTCCACTCGTCTTTAATAAATGGATGAAAAAACTTCCCAACGTGTTATTTGAAGAACAAGTTCCAGAAGATATTTACGATATGATGCCAGGAAAAGCGAATATCACCGATCAACTGCTAAAGCTTTATGCGGATGGAGAGACAAGTGTATGGGTCGAGGAATTTGGCGGTTTTGAAGCATGGGTAGAGGCGAGTTTCGTAGAAATGATGGCGGAGATGGAAGAAAAGCATGGGGAGGACTGGTCTGAGTGGCAGTGGGGAGAAGAACATTTGCTGACTTTTGATCATCCTCTTGCAGGCGCATCGCCACTACTTGCACGCTTCTTGAACCCGACACCTGTTCCGATTGGTGGATCTGGAATTACAGTACAAGCAGCAGCATTCAATGAACAAGGTGAAGTCACACATGGGGCGTCATGGCGATTTGTAGCAGACCTCAGTGACTTATCGAGTGCCTATCATATAGTGGGCCCTGGACAGAGTGGGCACGTGAAATCAAAGTGGTTCCACAATCAAGTGGATGATTGGGCAAATGGTACTTTCCATGAAACCCGGCTAGATGGGGAATATGGAGAGTCGTATGAACTGCGTTTAGTACCTGAAAAGATTGCAAATTAGACCAAGAAAGTATATCTTTGCTTTAGACAAGAAACGGTATACGGGAGGTCTTTATGAGACTAACAGAATGGACAATGGAAGAACAAGAGCAGCTCATACACTTTTTAACAACGAATTCATGGCCATTTCACGGAAATGCAACGCCTGAACGCGAACTGATAGAGAAGACGATCGGGGAAGGCGGCTACGAATCGGATGACGTCAAGACCTTCTGGGTAGAGAATGAAGACGCCGAAAAAGTAGGGATTGTAAAGATCCATGATTTGCAAGATGAGATCCCGCTATTTGACTTGCGAATTGCAGAAACAGCTCGTGGAAAAGGGTACGGGTCAAAGGCACTAAAGCTTGTGACGGAGTATGTATTTTCGCTTCCAGAGAAAAAGATTCGCCTTGAAGGGCACACACGTCTAGACAATGTAGCGATGCGTAAAACATTTGAACGGGCTGGATTTGTGAAGGAAGCACAACTTCGACAAGCTTGGTTTTCTCCAAAAGAAGAGCGGTACTATGATGCCGTCACCTATGGTATGACGCGTGAGGACTTCTTAAAAGGAACGTCAACACCCGTTGCATGGGATGAAATGATGACCGGTGCTACTCAAACGGAGCGACCTCTTGTACCGGATCAATTGGAAACAGAACGTCTACTCGTACGTGCGCCACAGCTATCAGACGGTCCTCTTGTGTGGGAAGCCATTTCAGAAAGTATGGCTACTTTGAAGCCATGGATGATTTGGGCACAACAAACACCAAAGATGGAAGAGACGGAGGCCAGTTTACGTAAGGCGATCGCAGCTTACGTGACACAAGAAGATTTCCGGATGCATTTGTTTGAGAAAGAAACAGGGAATTTTATTGGGTCCACAGGTTTTCACCGAATTGACTGGTCACTAGGACGTTTTGAAATCGGCTATTGGTTGCGTTCAAGCTATGAAGGAAAAGGCTACATCACGGAGGCCGTCCAGATGTTGACGGACTTTGCATTCCGAGAAATGAAAGCTGTGCGCGTAGAAATTCGATGTGATGAAGATAATCAAGGGAGTCGCCGTGTTGCTGAGCGATGTGGGTATAAACTTGAGGGGATTTTACGCAAAAGTGCGCGAAAAGCAGATTCAAAAGAGTTTACAAACACGTGTATATACGCAAAAATTCAATAAGAAAAGCCGCAGCGCGATGCTGCGGCTTTTTCTATACGGCTCGTTTACCTGTGATTAACTGGATAACGAAAATGATACCCGCGATAATCAGAAGAGTGTGGATCAATCCACCACCGATTTCGAATAAGAATCCTAATAACCAAAGAACAATAAGTACGACAACTACTAACCATAAAATGCGGCCCATGTATGCCACCCCCCTTTCTAACAATAAGTAAATTGCTTGACTACTAGAAGAATACCCTAGCTACATTTTACTTAAACATGCGACATGAAAATAAATTAGCGGTTTGTCCGCACTCGTGGAGTGTAGTAAACTTAAACCACTGAGTAGGAAAGGAAGAACGCAAGTGCCAACACCAAGTATGGAAGACCACATTGAACAAATCTATCAATTGATCGAACAAAAAGGGTACGCACGAGTATCTGATATAGCCGAGGCTTTGGAAGTCCTTCCTTCATCCGTTACGAAAATGGTGCAAAAGCTCGATAAGGATGGCTATTTACACTATGAGAAATATCGTGGTTTAACTTTGACGCCAAAAGGAAATAAACTTGGAAAAAAACTCGTGAAACGACATGACCTTCTTGAGAATTTCTTACGATTGGCTGGTGTTTCAGAAGAGTTGATTTATCAAGATGTAGAAGGAATCGAACACCACTTGAGCTGGGAGTCGATTGACCGCATTGCGGAGCTAGTATTGTTTTTCGAAGAACATCCCGAGCTCCAAGACAAGTTAGAACAGTTTCGCTCAGATACAAAAGTAGAGGAATAGAGGAGGGCTCGTATGGCTGAACTAGAAATTGCTGCAGTCGTGAAAGTGAAGTTGCTTGAAAAAGAAGGGTCAAAATGGATTGCTGTAACACAAGATAAGGACGTTGTAGTCATTAATGAATCAGAAGCTATTGAAGCATGGGAAGAAGGCCAAGAGGTATCTGTTTTTACCTATGCTGATCGCAAAGGGAACATTTTAGGGAGTGGACATATCCCGACAATTCGAAAAGGTACGTACGGGTGGGCGAAAGTCATGAAAGTGACAGATCGCGACGGAGCAACTGTTGATATTGGCGGCACGCAGGCGGCCATTGTCAAAGGAGAAGATCTTCCAAAACTACGTGAGCTATGGCCACAACCGGGTGATTGCATTTTCATGACACTTCGCACAGATCGCGATGGAAATCTACTTGGCCGATTAGCAACAGAAGAAAAAATTGAAGAGTTGTATGTCGAAGCGCCTTCTACTGTATATAACAGTGATATCCAAGCGCGTGCTTATCGACTTTTACCAATAGGAACTTTCCTATTGTCTGCAAAAGGCATGTATCGAATTTTTGTCCATCAATCGGAGCGTCAAGCTGAGCCTCGCCTAGGTGAAGAAGTAAAAGTTCGTATTATCGAAGTCAAAGAAGATGGTACGCTGAACGGATCACTTCTTCCTAGAAAACAAGAACGACTTTCTGATGATGCAGAGACTGTATGGCGCTATCTACAATCCGTTGGTGGAAAGATGCCGTTTGGTGATAAATCAACACCGGATGAGATCCAAGAAATGTTTTCAATGAGTAAGGCATCATTTAAGCGTGCATTAGGTAAACTAATGAAGGATGGGAAAATTGAGCAGCAAGATGGTTGGACACTTTCGAAATTGTAAGGCAACCTTTTGACTGCCAGAACGTTTCAATTAGTAGAAAGGGGTCAAACAATGAAAAAAATACTTCTATCTTTACTCGCACTTCTACTTTTATTCCCTGCAATTACTCTGGCAGACGGAGAGAATCAAGAAGTTATAGATGAAAAATTGGGTGTGCCCATTGTTGTATACGGAGCCAACCTGACTGCTGAACAAAAAGCTAGTGTACAAAAAGCATTAAATGTATCGGAATCCTCTACTGTAGAGGAAATTACAGTAACTGGTGAAGATTTAGCCACATATATCAAAGACGGAAACTCGTCTGCGCGGATGTTCTCTTCTGCGAAAATCACACGTACAGATGCGGGCAAAGGCTTAGTTATTTCAATTGTCACACCAGACAATATCACACAAGTAACCAATGAAATGTATGCCAATGCCATGCTCACAGCTGGAATTGAAAATGCTACGGTTGAAGTCGCTGCGCCAAGTCCAGTAACGGGTCATTCTGCTCTTGTAGGGATTTATAAAGCTTACGAAGCAACAGGGGAACAACTGGATTCAGAACGAACAGATGTTGCAAATGAGGAGTTGTCTGTCGCTACAATCCTTTCTGAAGAATCTGGGATCGATCAAGACAAAGTGAGTGAACTTTTAACTGAAATCAAGCAACAGATTGCAGAGCAAAATCCTGCAACACGTGAAGAAGTCGAACAAATTGTTACAGAACAATTGTCAACCCTTCAAATTGAGTTATCAGAACAAGACCGCCAACTTTTGATTGATCTAATGGACCGGATTCGCCAATTGGATATTGATTTTAGTCAGTGGTCAACGCAATTAGAAGATTTAAGCCAATCGATTCAAGATCAAATCGGCTCGATTGTAGAAAACGAAGGATTTTGGAACGGCGTAAAGAAATTCTTTAACGACTTAGTTTCTTCAATCCGATCTATATTTAATTAAAACTATGATCAAGACAGAGTTGATTTTTTCATAATTATTGGTAAAGTCTCAAATTTGAAAAGTGAGTAGGGGTGACTCCAGCGGGATTAAAAGCGGAAGCTGAGACCTTGCTTTAGATGTGGAGAACGCCGCTCAAGAAATTCCGAGGAAATCAGACGTGCCCATGAAGGCGTAATTCAGCCTTTGTGGGTGCGGCTGATTCCGGAGTGTATTTCTGGCGTTCGCAACTCGATTTTGGCTCAGCCCGCGCCCGCGGAACGCTTCCCCTACGCACCCAATACTGTACAAAAGGAGTCTCTTAAAATAATGAGAACTCCTTTTCTTTTTTTGAAAAAAAGAGTATACTAAAAATATCTCGAATTCAAGATAAGGGGGTGGGAGACATGCAAGTAGGTGGCATTCATCACGTTTCAGCATTAACAAAAGACGCCGTGAAAAATCATTACTTCTTCACGCATATATTAGGTATGCGCTTAGTTAAAAAAAGTGTCAATCAAGACTCTCCAAGTTCCTATCATCTGTTTTATGCAGATGCGAAGGGTACACCAGGAACAGATATGACGTATTTTGATATACCTATGGCGGGCAAGACATATCCTGGAGTATCAAGTATTTCTAATACGGGATTCCGGATAAAATCCGTGGAGGCACTAGATTTTTGGGAACACCGTCTGCAAAGCTTTGCTATTCCAAAACTAGAACGAACAACTGCTTTTGATCGTGAGGTCCTTTATTTTGAAGACTTTGAAGGATCTAGATTGCATCTAGTAGTTGATGATGGGAAGGGAATTCCTTACGGAGAAGCGTGGGAGAAAGAGGATATACCAATCGAATATGCGATAGTCGGTCTCGGGCCGTCTTACTTAACAGTTAGACATGCAGAAAGAACAGTAGAAACGCTGACTAACATTTTAGGTTTCACTATCATTGGGAGTTACCCATCACGAGTAGAAGGACAACCTGATACAGTAGTCGCTTCAGTGGCTGAAGGGGGACCTGCTGGAGAGGTACATGTTCAAACTCGTACAGATCTTCCTGTAGAACGTCCAGGCCGTGGTAGTGTTCACCATGTTGCATTTCGAATTCCGTCCATGGAGGAGTATCCAAAATGGCAAGAACGTCTAACCCAAGCAGGGTATCAAACTTCAGGCTTAGTAGATCGGTATTATTTCAAATCCATCTATTTTAGAGAACCTTCAGGAATTCTGTATGAACTGGCAACCGACGAACCTGGCTTTGATTCAGATGAAAGTCTGGAGACACTTGGTGAGAAGTTAGCACTTCCTCCTTTTTTAGAATCTCGAAGAAATGAAATTGAATCAAAGTTGCGCCCTCTTTCGTTTGATATGATAGACTGATAAAAAGGAGTGATTGTTCATGGATTTTCAATTTACGGAGCTAGGAAATGATGTGTTTGCGTATCAAGTTCGTGAAGGCAATGAGAAGGTCGGAGAGATTACGTGGACATTACTTGGAGATATAATGGTGATGGATCATACATTTGTATCCCCTAAATTGCGTGGTGGCGGAGTAGCTAAGCAATTACTAGACCAAGCAGCTGACTATGCTAGAAAAAACGACTACAAAATGGATGCAGTTTGCTCGTATGTTGTAACAGCATTCGACCGTTATAAAGAATATGATGATGTGAAGGCATAATAAAAGGCAATCCCTGTTCAATGAACGGTGGATTGCCTTTTATATGTAAGTAGAGTTCATTCCAATCATACGAAGAACACCACAAGAGCAGTTAATGCAGAAGCACCTGCTAACGTGTATAAAAAATCACCTTGTGAGAATACTAATTTCTTTTCCATAGTCTGTCATCCTCTCTAATTGTTTGTTAGTATATATATACCCGAGGTTTTTATACTAAATCTAGTTTTTTTGAACTATTTTTAGGGGATACACCAAGTAAGCGAAACATTTGTGATTGTGATTCGTATCACTAATGAATACAAATTAAAGGAGGACGTCAGAATGAAGTTTTCAAGGACAGGCGAGATTGTATTAGGAGTAATTAGTGCTGTCTTCACCGCATTATCCATTATTTTAATGACCTTATTTGTTTCAGGTGGAAGCGCAGCGTTAAACGATCCTGCATTTCTAGAAGAGTTTGAAACAGGAATGCAACAAGGGATCGAAGAAGATCCAACATTGCAGCAACAAGATGTGGATGCAATCATGGATATTGTACAAGGTAGCATGGGCGTTTTTGAAGTGTTTGGTTGGGGATTAGTTATTTCCCTCGTTATTAGCCTAGTCTTCAATATCTTAGCGATCTTAAACATCCGTAATAACAAAAATCCAAAGCTTGCAGGTATCTTCTTTATTCTAGCTGGAGTATTTGCTTATTTACTCTCTTTAACATCTATACTTCTGTATATTGCAGCAATTATGTCGTTTGTGCGCAAAGCACCATATGTTTCAGAAACTGAAAGCGACTTAGATTACTACGAGCCGAATCGCCCTCTATAACCAAGGAAAACTCCCACTCTCAATTAAATGAGGGTGGGAGTTTTTAATGGTAAGACGTATTGTGCGGTAGTTGTTGGATAACCTTCAAAATACTCATCAAATTCTTCTAATAAATGAAAGCCTAGCTTTTCATAAAATGAACGTGCTGTAAGATTTACACTTTCTACATAGACGTAAAGATTGTGACCTTTTGTTTGAAGAGTCTCAACACCTTTTTCAACTAAAGACGTACCTAATCCTTGCTTAGTATGCTTCGGTGAAATGTATAAAGCAGTCAACTCACTGTCTCCGTCCTCATCTACTTGTGTAAAACTAGCAAAACCAACGATTTGCTCATTTTGCTCGACTACGAACATGTTTGTTTTTTCGATTTGTTTACAGAGCATAGCAGATGAATAGTTTCTTTCAAACCAATCTACTAATACTTCGTCAGGAAAAAGAGAACTGTAGGTTTCTCCCCAACTGGCCAGGGCGATTTGCCGTACAGAACGAATATCCTTTTCAGTCATCACACGGATCATGGCCATCACCTCTAAACTATTTCAACTAGCATACCAAAATTCTAGTTGCCTGGCTACTGCGTATGTCATAATTAAACAAAAAGGAGGAGGTCTAACTTATGTGGACATGTAAAAAGTTTCACGAGTTAACTCTTGATGAACTATATCAGTCGTTAAAATTACGGTCGGATGTTTTTGTTGTGGAACAGAATTGCGTTTATCCAGACATTGATAATTTTGATCAGGAGTCCCTACATATCTTCTATAGAGAGAACGAGGAAATTCTTGCATACTGTCGAGTTGTCCCAAGTGGGAAATATGAGGAGTTATCAATTGGACGTGTTATCGTTCGAATGGACAAGCGAGGCACGGGACTCGCGCAACAATTGATGACCAAAGCGCTTGAATCAGTAGATAACGAATTTGGTAATCAGCCGATTCGTCTTTGTGCACAAGCACATTTGCAAAACTATTACGGGGCATTTGGTTTTAAAACTATCTCCGAAGAGTTTTTAGAAGATGGCATTCCACATGTGTACATGATTAAAAAATAATCTTGAAAATTGGTTAATTTTTCTCGTCAACGGGTATTACTAGATAATAGGAACTAAAATTCATATTAACTGGAGGTTTTACGAATGGGGAAAAAATCAAACGGTTCATCATTAGTAGTAGCAGGGATTGCAGCAGCAGCATACGCATATTTTAAAAAACCGGAGAATCGGGACAAAGCAATGGTCCAATTCAATAACTTAAAAACTAAATTCAATGCTTATATGGATCAAAACTCTACAAGTAAATCAACTTACGGCACAGCAGGTCACCCTGACCCACAAGACGTAGACGATAACAAAATGGTTGATGAAGGCGCGATGACGAGTGTGCAGTACTACAACGAGGAAGTACAAGACAAGTCATCTAAAAAAGAGAAGACAGACGTATCGAATAAAGAAGTAGACTATCAGTAAGATAAAAGAGCTCTCGTAGCTCTTTTTTTATAGACAAATTTAAAAAATAGGGAGAGTATCTACATGAAACAAGCTGTACTAATCTATAATCCTTCATCCGGTAAAGAGCTTGCTAGTGACTATAAAGACCGAGTTGTAGAAGTTGTATCGTCTATGGGTTATGAAGTTCAAGTGAATGAGACGACAGGGCCAAAAGATGCGACTCGCTTTGCTGAACAAGCATGTAAAGACACTATAGATTTTGTCATTGGAATGGGTGGAGACGGGACAATTAATGAAATTGTGAATGGTCTTGCTGAACAGAATCATCGCCCTCTTTTTTCGTTTGTTCCACTTGGAACTGTAAATGATTTTGCACGTGCGCTAGGAATCCCGCTAAATGCTGAAGAGGCAATTGAGGCATTAAAAGTAGGGAAAGAACAGCATGCAGACATTGGAAAAATAGGGGATTCTTATTTCATGAATATCGTCGCAATAGGAGAAATTGCTTCGAAAGTAGCGGATACATCTGTAGAATCAAAAACACGTCTTGGCCCATTAGCGTATTTACTAGAAGGAACTAAGGCGATTCTTCAAGATAATGAAGTGCAGATGAAGATTACCCATGACGAGGGCGAGTGGAGTGGCGGCTTAACACTAGTATTAACTGCGCTGACGAATTCAGTCGGCGGGTTTGAAAAACTTGCACCTGATGCTGAAGTCGATGATGGGTTTCTCCACTTATTTATCGTGCATGAGTCTGGAATTCCAGGGTTTTTACGTGTTGGATCCAAACTGTTACAAGGGAAAATAGCAGAGGATGATGGTGTAGAGTATATTAAGACCAAAAAAGTGCACATTGAAACCTCCGAAGAGCTATTTTGCAATGTGGATGGGGATGAAGGAACATGTACACCTGTTGAAATTCAAGTACTTCCAAAGCACCTTCGTGTCCTAGTACCGGAAAAATTGGAAAATAATTAGTAAGAAGTATTGGTAATGTGAGCATTATGGTTTAAAATAAATAGATACTATGTGGTTAAGAAAAAGAGGTTAAATCATATGCTCACTAAAATTCATAAAAATCCGCTTTCTTCAGACAAATTATTTTTAGAAGCTTTTTCAAATGCTTTTGTAGAAAACAGTGTGGATTCAAGTCATGATGCTCTAGCCGAACGATACTTTTTATTAGAAAAAGAGATGTTTCACGACATGCAAACGCTGGATTTGGATCAAGCTCGTGAGCGCCTCCGTTTAATCATCGACGCGCTAAGTCAGCTCACAGGAAAAGACATGATTCGTGCTGCCCGTCTATTTTATATTCACCTTGCAGCAACAATGGCGCGTAAATTGATTGATAGTCAAGTGCCTCCAGTAAAGGCATTTGCATTTAGTCGTTCATGCATGGATGTGATTGATAGCCGAATGAGCGATGTATTATTTTTACAATGTGGAGAAGAATTGATTGAATTTTATGTTCATGTTTTATCTGAACGAACGAAACCGCAATTTAATCACCAGACCGTGAATAAAGTAATTCTGTACATAAATGATGAAATCGAAAGCGATTTATCGGTAGAAGCCATTGCTCAAAAATTCTCCATTAGTACGAGTCACTTGTCTCGGATCTTTAGAGAACATACAAGCATTACTTTAGTAGAGTATTTAAACATTCGAAAAGTAGAAGAATCTCAATACTTTTTACGTCATACGTCTAAATCGATATCAGATATCTCGGACCAATTCCATTTCTGCAATCAATCGTATTTCACTCGAATCTTTAAAAAGTATACGACAGTAACGCCAAAACAATTTAGAGACCAACCTGCTACATCCTTCTTCCAATTCACATTTAAAGAAAGTGTCAACTGAGTGAACTTCCCTATTAGCGTTTGATTAATAGGGAAGTTTTAGTATATAGTAGGGATAGTTTGAAAAATGAAGGTGACCAATGTGAAGAAAAAATGGAGCTTGGCTGCACTACTTGTAGCCACTGTAGTATTCCTCGGCGGATGTTCTGGCGTGGAAAATAAAGAAGGTACGTTTTACAGTATTTTTGTGCGACCGTTTGATTGGGCACTTGATTACTTTGGGACGCTATTTAATGGGAGTTACGGCTTAGCTATTATCGCTATTACCATTATCATTCGTTTGGTATTAATGCCTTTAATGCTTCGTAACTACAAAGCGCAACAAGGTATGAAAGTGAAAATGGATAAGTTAAAACCTGAAATGGACGATATTCAAAAGCGTCTAAAAGAAACAAAATCAAAAGAAGATCAAATGGCACTTCAGCAAGAAATGATGGGACTCTATCGCAAGCATAACGTGAACCCTTTAAACATGGGATGTCTCCCAATTTTGCTTCAAATGCCGATTATCATGGGTCTTTACTTTGCTATTCTGTACTCGGAAGAAGTCAAAACACATGAGTTCATCTGGTTCAGCCTCGGTACACCAGATATTGCAATGACATTGATTGCAGGAGTTGTTTACTTCCTACAAGCAAAAGTCTCTCTGTGGACAGTTCCAGAGCAACAGAAACAACAGATGAAAATTATGATTTGGATTTCTCCAATCATGATTATGTTGATCTCGTTTACGTCTATGGCTGCGCTTCCGCTTTATTGGGCAGTTGGAGGAGTATTATTGATCATCCAGACGTATATCGGACGTAAGTTTTATTCAGAACACCCTGAGAAAGCAGCTGATGCAGCATGAGTGAAAAAATGCCGTCACGAACTCGCAATCTAGCATTTGGAATTCCAGTTGTTTTATCCAGTGCACTTGCTATTTATTTTGTCATTCAAAATTCTTTAAATCTAGCAGTACTCTTTATGACATTGGTATTTGTATTTACCAATACGTATCGAGCCATTACATTTAAAGAGCGTGGAATGGAAAAAGAAGCAAAGTGGATGAGAGGTATGGCCGTCTTTTTTGCAGTGGCATTTGTAGTTGTGCTAGTTATTACTCTAACGTAATTAAAAAAGTACCTTCCTTGATTAGATTCAAGAGAAGGTACTTTTTTTATGTGGTCAATTTTTTGCGTTGTAAAATAAGCATTACAATCGCTGGGAATGAGAATGCCGCCATACCAAGGAATGCATAGCCCGCTTGAATATCATATAAATATCCACCTAAGAATGTAAGAAGTGCAGTGCTTAAACTCATCGCAAATGCAGCGTATAACCCTTGAGCGGTTGGGATAGATGACTTCGTCAACGAGCGCGCAATGAACTGAATAAATGCATAATGTGCGAGACCAAAGGAAATGGCATGCAAGACTTGAGTTAGAACAAATACTCCAGCTGTCGGCACCAACCAAATTAAAATCCATCGGACGGTTGCACCTACTGCGGCAATCATAAATAGTGTATAGACTTTTGATTTGCCAAACACTTTATCAGCCACCATAAATAAGACGATTTCAGCAAGTACGGCTACGTTGATTATTACACCGATCCATGAGTTGCTCACGCCTATATCCTGCAAATAAATAAAACTATAGGAATTGTACGAAGCGTGAGAGCCTTGAATCAACACAACAATGACTAGTGCCGCTAAGAATTCCTTTTGCTTGAGTAACACTTTTGCAAGTTGCCATGTACTTTGTTGTCCTTCTCGAACAGGGACATCCGTTAATGCGGCAGGTGCTCTCCAAGAAGTAGCAATCACCACAAATGCCAACGCTCCAATCATTACCCACAAGATTGCTTGCTCACCAAATTGCGCAGTCGTGAAACCTATAACAAGTACTGCTGCCATAAAGCCGGCAGAGCCGTATGATCTGCTTCGTCCATAATGGATGCGGTCGCGTTGCATCAATAGAGAAGCACAACTCTCCATTGCGGGTAATAAATTTGGATAAACCAAACTAAAAAGAACTGTAATCAGTAGCAACATGGTGAAGGATGACAGTGGAATATAGAGAACGAATGTTACAAGCGATCCGAGCGCCAATATCCGAAGGAAAACATGAATACTATAGCGTTTAGTTAACTCAGGGAAAAGTACAAGAGTGGAAAAGGCACGTGCTATCATACCTGCTCCCATGATTAAACTTGCTGAGTAAACGCTCATGTCTTTCACATTTGTTAGGTATCCTGTCCAGTACGGAAGGAAAACACCCCAAGTGAAGAAGAAAATAAAAAACTGTACAGACATCCATTTTTGAGACTTCATGCAAACGACTCCTAAACTATCGATTCAATTCTTTCATTATACGCCACTCTGTCGAGAAAGGAAGAATTATTCCAGGGAACATGATACACTTAAGATACTTTGTAGACAGGAAAGAAGGCTTCAGATGAATACGCGCTCTTATTTATATCAAACGAAAAAAAAGAAAAAGTGGCCTTGGATTATAGGCTTGCTTTTCATTTTACTAGCGGGGGGTGGTGCATTTTTTGCGCACCAACAAGGCTATCTCGCCCTCAATGAACTCTTTGATGAAGTTCCTCAAGAAGAGCCAGAGCCAATTGTGGAACAACAACCTGAAGAAGTTGAACCGGAGCCAATTCCAGAGCCTGAACCAGAGCCTGAACCAGAACCAGAAGTGGACCGGTCGGGAGCAAAAGGGTATGAAGGAAATGAGGTATTACCGCAAGAACCCACGTATATGAGTGGTATTTTAATGGCCAGTAAGCAGTACCCATTGCCTCAAGATTTTGTTCCAACCGACGAGATGCTTCAAGAAGTCCAACAAGCTTTTGCAGAACTTGCTGCAGCGGCTAGCCTAGATGGATATGAACTCGTTGCATTTAGTGGGTATCGTTCATTTGAACGTCAGCAAGAACTTTATGAGCGCTACGTGGCTAACGACGGTCAAGAAGAAGCGGACAGATACAGTGCACGACCTGGACACTCTGAACATCAGACAGGCCTTGCACTTGATATTGGAGAAAAAAACTTTGAGCAGCACTTTGCACGGGTGAGTTTTGGAGACACAGAGGCAGGGAAATGGCTTGCTGAAAACGCTCACCTTTACGGATTTATTTTAAGGTATCCAGAGGGGAAAGAGAAAATCACGGGGTATATGTACGAGCCGTGGCATTTCCGTTATCTAGGTAAAGAGCTCGCATTGGAGATAGTTAATTCTGGATTGACTGTAGAAGAATATATCGAACAATAAAAATAGGAGTTTCTCAAATTACGAGAAACTCCTTTTTCACCAATTATCACTTCAAACCGGTAAATGACGACCTGGCTTCCGGGATTTCTTGCCACTGAACAATCATCTATTGTAAATCATTTAAATACTTAGTAAGTGTGCACTTGCTCGCTGTCCTCTATTTTGATTTTAGGGAATTGAATCAGGCCTTGCGTTAGCACAGCCTGGAACTAAATGTGTTACTTGCAAAACGATAGTTAGTTGAGAATAAATGATAGAGGCGGAGCCGAATCTGAAACGATGTAAGGAACGACTTCCTGGAAAGAAGCATTTGAACTAGCCAGATTCAGCTGGAGATGATTGCGCAAGAGCAAACTAAGAAGACTCGCGCTGGGGCCGCTCGATTCGAGCGGCCCCAGTCCTTTTCGTTCTCAATTTGATCTTAAAAGCAAACATCGTAAGATGAATCTGGATTTCTAAAGTATGCAGTGCCTTACAGGCAGTCGGCTCCACATCTTAACGAAATCGAGTTGCGCCTCCTAGAAATCCCGCAAGAAGCCATCGCGGCCCATGAAGCAAAGAACGCTTCACGGTCCACGCTGTCTTCTCGCACAATTTCTGACCAGTCGGCTCCACATCTTAAAGAATTGGAGACAGCAACCTTGCGATTGATTCTTTTGCTTTGATCAGACGTGTACGATTCAAATAAATTTCTCTCGTTAATTCTGTAGAGAATGTCATATCCTCTTCAAATAACAGCGCAAGTTGATGGGAAGTTTCGCGATCATAAATAAATGCGTTTACTTCAAAATTTAATTTAAAACTTCGCACATCGATATTTGCTGTCCCGACAGAAGATGCTTCATCATCGATAACAATCATTTTTGTATGCAAGAAGCCATTTTGATAAATGTAGATTTTCGCGCCAGCCTTCAGCAACTCTCCAACGTGTGAATACGTAGCCCAATAAACAAAGATATGATCTGGCTTATTTGGAATCATGATGCGCACATCAATCCCACAAAGTGCAGCTACACGCAGAGCATCCATGAAGCTCGCATCCGGAATAAAATAGGGCGTTTGAATATAAATATACTTTTTGGCGGACGAAATCAATTTTAAATAGCCATTCTTGATTTGTTCCCATTCTTCATCCGGTCCACTTGATACGATCTGTAATCCAACGGAACCTTTCATCGGAATGGTAGGGAAATAGCGTTCGTCATACTCGATATCATGATCAGCTGAAGCCTGATTCCAATCTAATATAAAGCGAGTTTGAAGGGGATGCACAGAACTGCCTTCGACACGTAAATGTGTATCACGCCAGTAACCAAATTTTTTGTTGAGACCTAAGTATTCATCACCTACATTAAATCCACCTATATAGCCAATATGTCCGTCGATGACGACAATTTTTCTGTGATTGCGATAATTGAGGCGCATATTGATCATTGGAAAAATTGCGGGGAAGAAGGCTTCCACCCGACCGCCTAAATCTGTAAGCTCTTTAAAATGTTTTTTGCGTAATGTTCGAGAACCCATTTCATCATAGAGGATGCGAACTTTTACGCCTTGACGTGCTTTGTCTAGTAAGACCTGATAGATTTCATTACCTAAGTTATCGAGACGTAAAATATAGTACTGCATATGAATATGATCTTTTGCTTTTCGCATATCCTCTAGTAACGAATCGAATTTCGCTCGACCATCATTAAAAATCTGTACAGCGTTATCTTGCGTGAGGACTGCCTGATTGTTATTTAAATGCATCACAATTAAGTCTTTATAATTATGTGCATCGTCCAAACGAAATTCAAACCGGTCTTCTTCGATTGCGCTCTTCTGGTAACTGATGAGTTGTTGGATTCCAACTTTCTTTCGACCTTCCCACCTAAAAAGAGTTTTCTTTCGGATTTGACGACCGAAGAATAGGTAAATAATAAATCCTAATACGGGCACAAAGAAGAGAACAAGAATCCAAGCCCATGTGGAGCTTGCGTCTCGTCGCTCAAGGAAGATAAGTGCTACGGCTAAGAATATATTTAAAATAATGACGATGGATGCCGCCACACTAAAAATAGTATATGTCATGACAGCTCCTCCTTTCTATGGAATTTCTACCTTAAGTATACCGAATGCAAACCAATTTACATAGTTTCTCAGTAATTCATACTTTACAGGTTGGAATTAGAAGCATATAATACGATACATCGTTTGAAAAAAAGGAGGAAATTAACATGTTTGTAGTAATCAACAGTCTCGCTCTCTTAGTCCTCATTGGAGTATTAGTATGGATGAAGCGTAAAAATAAATCATTCTCAACTCGTGTCTTTACAGCACTAGGACTCGGAATACTTTTAGGACTTATTTTAAATCTAGCATATGGTGCGGATTCGGAAATCTTAACAGATACGTCCGCTTGGTATAATGTCATTGGGGTCGGCTATGTACGACTGCTTCAAATGATTGTTATGCCACTCGTGTTCATTTCAATTATTGGTGCTTTTGCAAAGTTGAAGCTGGGCAATCAATTAGGGAAAATTGCAGGAATCATATTAGCTATTTTAATTGGAACAACAGCTGTGGCAGCTGCTGTAGGTATTTCATCTGCTGCGTTGTTTGATTTAAATGCTGAGCAGATTTTTAGCGGAGAAGCAGAAGAGTCACGAGGCGTATATATCGAAGAGACATCTGCAGAAGTAGCGGATCAGACATTCCCAGAGCAATTGATCAGTCTATTACCTGCTAACCCATTCCTTGATCTTACTGGGGCTCGTCCAACTTCTACAATCGCTGTCGTAATCTTTGCAGCATTCATCGGTTTTGCCTATCTGTCCGTTGTTCGCCGCTCACCTGAGACGGCCGCAACACTTAAAAAAGGCATTGATGCCATTTATGAACTAGTAATGGGTATTGTTCGAATTGTTCTCCGTTTAACGCCTTACGGAATATTAGCTATCATGGCGCGCACAGTAGCAACATCAAACTTTGAAGCCATCTATACACTAGGCAAGTTCGTATTGGCATCGTATGTAGCACTCGGCGTGATGTTCTTGATTCACTTATTGATCTTACTTGTTTCTGGTGTAAACCCAATTACGTATGTAAAGAAAGCTTCAGAGGCTTTATTATTTGCGTTTACATCTCGTTCAAGTGCAGGTACTTTACCACTGAATATTCATACGCAAACACATAAACTTGGAGTTCCTGAAGGAATTGCAAACTTCTCAGGCTCGTTCGGATTGTCTATCGGTCAAAATGGATGTGCGGGAATTTACCCAGCGATGCTTGCATTCATGATTGCACCGACTGTAGGAATTAATCCACTCGATATTTGGTTCATCTTAACGGTCATAGGGGTCGTGGCCATTAGTTCTTTTGGTGTCGCAGGAGTAGGGGGAGGCGCAACGTTCGCTGCTATCCTTGTCTTATCTGCGTTAGATTTACCGGTTGCTTTAGCGGGTCTGTTAGTATCGGTAGAACCCTTGATTGATATGGGCCGTACAGCAGTAAATGTCAGTGGAGCAATGACAGCGGGCGTAACAACTGCGAAGGTGACAGGCGAACTGGACGAATCTGTCTACAATACGCCTCAGTCTGAGCAAGCTTTAGATGTGTAGAACGCCACTCTAGAAACTCCGAGGAAATCAGACGTGCCCGTGAAGGCGCTCTTCAGTCTTTGCGGGTGCGGCTGATTCCGGAGCGTGTTTCTGGCGTTCGCAACTCGATTCCGATTTAGATGTGTAAAACGCCACTTTAGACGTTGAGTTCCACTGCGCGGCTGCTTTCCGCGGGCGCTGCCAGTTTAGTTTGTAGAATTCAATTCTGCAATCAAATCACGCATGCGCGTCTTATAAGGAGTCTCAAGAAACGTATCAAGTTGCTCCCAAGCTTCTTCTGCAATTGCCAACGCCTTGTCTGATTCACCTTGCTGCTGATAAATCTTAGCTAGATAATACTCCCGTTCAGAATACATACTCAAGTCAATCGGGTGAGTGACAAAGTAGGGTGGAGGTGGAGTGTTTTCTAAAACTTCTTGCGCTTTATCGATTTGCTCTTTGTAATATAAAATCTTCGCATATTCCACACGCTCAGAATCCAACTCTTCAAGCGGCTTTGATGTTTTCAATATTTTCTGCATCAGCTTATCGGCTTCGTCTATTTGTTTTGTGTAGCTCGTATAATAATGAACCCAAATCAGTTGGATGAATTCTGTCACTTCCGCATCATCAGTAAATAGACCATACGCCTCTAAGCGAGAAATGTACATTTTTGCTTCTTTCTCATTTCCGGCCATGATAGCATGAATGATTGCTAAGCGGTAGAGGTGATCGAGGCGATAAAATACTTTTTGTTGTTTTGAGAATTCAATTGCAGCATGCATCGTATCAAGCGCTTTGTCTTGCTGACCGACCGCATAGTAAAACACAGCTTCCGAATAATCATAGTCAAGTCGAGATAACGGATCCGTCCATACAGATTGTTGTTCTAATGACTGTCGCTCTTCAAGTAATTGCCGAAGAGCTTCTTCATACTGTTTTTCACGGAACTTTACAGAAATTCGGAACAGACGAAGAGATGCTGCGCGGCGTGCTACTTGAATTTCCTCATAGAGAGTAATGGCACGGGAACAATAACTTTTCCAATCTGGATTTCCACTTTCATACGCAATTCGTGTGTACAGGTCGAGCAGTCGAGCATCTAGATACCCTCTTCCTTTTGCAGGCAGATGAGGTGCAATTAAATTCAAAATTTCACTAAATATCTTGGTGTCTGGATAACTAAGTTTTTTGTATAGTTCTTCAGCCTGACGAACAATTTCTTTTTTTTCAGCGGAAGACGAGTCTTCTAATAAATCACTCACAGAAACTTCCAAAGTCGATGCGATATGTTGAAGGCTTTCCATCGAAGGTTTTGCCTTGTTGTTTTCAATAAGACTCAACATGCCCTTTGTAATAGCATCGCCAGCAAGTTGCTGTAATGTCATTTTCTTTTCTTTACGTAGTTCACGGATACGTTCCCCTAAAGACATACGGATTCCCTCATTTCGTGTTAGTTTAATTATATTAAACTTTAGTGTTGACTTCAAGAAAATGGTATGATATATTTTTGTTTAATAAAATTAAACATTAAGGAGGCTTTATGATGGATGACGCAGTGAAGTTGAAAAAAGCAACTCAACATCTCTGGACATTTACGATTAGTAAGTTGATTAGTACGTTTGGTGCCTCGGTGTATACATTTGCCATTAGTTTTTACATTTTGCAAATGACCGGATCTGCATCTAGCTTTGCGATGAATCTGATTTTTAGTATCCTCCCAAAAGCTGTACTCGGTCCATTTGCAGGCTATGTTGTAGATAAGTATAACCGAAAAGTGATTGTCATTTCAGCGCAAATTATCACGGTGCTTACTATTCTCTCGTTAATCGGTTACATGATGGCATTTGGACTCTCGTTACCCGCAATTTATACGGTCACAGCAATTCTTGCGATGACATCGACTTTTTCAGGTGTCGCATTTAGTTCATCCATCTCAAGCCTCATTGACGAAACGCGTATTCAAAAAGCGATGTCTCTTAATCAAATGTCCATCTCATTTGCTGCGATTGCAAGTCCAGCGGTAGGGGGGATTTTGTACGGGACAGTTTCACTGGAAGTCTTTCTCGTATTGTTTGCAGTAGCTTCTGCAGTGGCTGTAATTTTAGAGTCGACCATGAACTTTACACTCTACTCTCGTCGCACAGAGGAGAGCGAGCGAAAACAAGAAAAGATGCTTGAGAATATGAAAGCAGGTCTGGCATACGTCAAACTACAGCCGATACTTCTTTCTATCATGATTATTGCATTGTCCGTCAACTTTATGTTTGGAGCGTTTCAAGTTGGCTATTCTTTCGTATTGATTGATCAGTTGAAAATGTCTGCCCAGCACTTTGGATTTACAGAAGCAGCATTTGCCATCGGAATGCTTCTTACTTCGATTTACATATCGTCACGGAAAGAATTTAAGTATCCGTTACTAATTTCGAAACGTGGAATACTAGTGCTTGGGATAATGCTTGCAGCAATTACTGTACCACTTTTACTTCCTATCTCCTATATGCAAATGTTGATCTTCTACATTGCGCTGATGTTCATACAAGGAGTCATGATTATTTTCATCAATACTCCGATGCAAGTGTATTTTCAAAAGACAATTGATGATGATTACAAAGGACGTGTATTCTCGCTGCTTGAGACATTTGCAATTGCGCTCATGCCGATTGGAATGGTGCTGTTTGGGGTATTATTTGATGTCTTCCCACCGGAACCGATCTTCCTCATCTCAGCAGTTATCCTCATTGCGACGGTACTGTATTTGACGAGAACATCGGTGTTAGTAAAAGCACATCCAGAACTTGCAAAGAAAAGCGTTGAATCATTGAATAAAGAGGTCCAGCCACTATAAAACAGCTAGTCCCATTACGGGGCTAGCTGTTTTTTTGTTTCGCGTAAAGAATTTGAATTGGCGCGGAATAGAATGATTAGAACAATGCTTGCTAAAGACAAAACTGCGGAAACGACATAAAGCGTGTTTGGAAGTTGCGTAAAGATGAACGCGAATGTTAAGGGTCCGATGATACGACCTAGGTTGTCCATCGAATAACTGACTCCGGCAGCTGTACCATAGTTGCCGCCTGATTCTTTTGTTGTAAGAGCAACAAGTGTTGTTCTTGCTAAGGCATTTCCAGCAGTAAAGATACAAAGTGTAATCCCAGCCATAACAAGACTAGTTGTAAAGAAAGTGAGGCCCAATCCAATTGCAGCAATCACTTGGGACCAAATAATCCAAGTTGTTTCGGTTCCATTTTTAATACGTCGCACGATTCCACCTTGAACGATGGCATCAACGAGTCCACTAAAGAGGAATAGATACCCGAGCTGAAGCGGTGTGATTTGAATCCGTTCGATATGGAACAACTGGAAGGTTGCTTCAAGTCCTGCTAGTAAGAATGTGACCATAAATGAGAAAATAAATAAGTAACGAATACGGTACATCCACAACATTCGTGCTCCTTTCGGTAGCAACTGACGTTTATTTGCTTCGCCTGTTCGTTCAGGTTCTTTTAAAATGATTTGTGCGTAAACCAGAAGTACAAGAGTCAACACCGCAGACGCAATGAATGGGAGGTGTAAACTGATATCCCCGAGAATACCTCCAATGGCTGGTCCGAATATAAAGCCTAAGCCGATAGACATGCCGAGCAGTCCTAAATATTTATTGCGTGTTTCTTCAGTAGAAATGTCTGAAGCATATCCCGTCACAGCACTGTAAAGCGCTCCAGAGAAGAGTCCGCCGATAATCCGTGAAAGATAGAGAAGAATCAACGAGTCGAATGAAAAAGCAAACACCCAAAAGCTTAAACTGAAGCCCAATAGACCGACTAGTATTAATTTTTTGCGCCCTGTTCGATCCGAGTATTTTCCCCATAAAGGAGCTACAAAAAAGGATGCGAGAGCATACACAGATAATAATCCACCGACGTGGATCTCTGAATAGTTTTGTTGAAGGATCACTTCAGGTAATACGGGAATAATGATGCCGAATCCTAAATAGACGAAAAACTGGACGGACATCAAAAGAGCAATGGATTGTTTCATGGTTTGACCTGCTTTCTTCGTTCTGCTCTTTATTCTACACCCTTTTTAACAAGAAAAAAACCACCTCACGAGGAGATGGTTTTTGGTTTGACGCGTTGCAAGCGCAGGGCATTTAATACGACCGATACAGAACTGAAAGCCATTGCTGCACCTGCAAGCCAAGGAGCCAAGAAACCAGCTGCGGCAATTGGAATACCTAAGCTGTTATAGGCAAAAGCCCAAAATAAGTTTTGTTTGATATTACGAACGGTCAGGCGGCTCATTTCAAGTGTTGCAGGGAGTGTCAGTAAGTCACCTTGCATCAGCGTGACATCTGCCGTCTCCATCGCTACAGAAGAACCTGTACCCATGGCCATCCCAATATCTGCTTGAGCAAGGGCCGGTGCATCATTGATTCCGTCCCCAACCATGGCGACCTTATGACCTTTGTTTTGCCACTCACGAACGACGTCAGCTTTTTGTGTAGGTAACACACCTGCAACGACTTCCGAAATTCCAACTTGTCTTGCAATAGCTTTTGCCGTCTCCGGTTGATCACCGGTCAACATGACAACTTGCATGCCGAGTGCGTGCAACTTTTCAATAGCCGCTTTTGACGAATCTTTTACGGTATCTGCCACTGCAAAAGTCGCCGCGTACGTTCCGTCGACTGCCATGTACAAAACACTCTTTCCTTCAGATTCCCACACATCGACGTGTGGAGAAGGGGAGCCGTCGCAGTTGTTTTCAGCAAGTAGCGCACGTGTACCAATCACGATAGATTTCCCGTTCACTTCAGCTTTAATACCTTTACCTGGGATAGCTTTGAAACCTTCGGCTGGAAATAGTTCTCCTAAATAACTAGACGTAATTGCGCGAGCAATGGGGTGTTCGCTGCCTTGCTCAGCAGATGCTGCAAGTTGTTGTATACCGTCTTTATCGAATCCATCCGCAACTTCAATGTGTACAAGTTCAGGTAGACCTTTCGTGATGGTTCCGGTTTTATCTAAAATGACCGTATCAATATGTTTGGTCTGCTCCATTGCTTCAGCGGTTTTGAACAAAATCCCCAGCTCAGCAGCCCGACCTGAACCCGCCATAATCGATGTCGGTGTAGCTAGTCCAAGTGCACATGGACAAGCAATAACCAACACGGCAATCGTGCTCATAAGACTCGTTTCCAAATTACCGTTTGTTAAGAAGAAGTACCACACAATAAACGTTACAATTGCAATTCCAACGACTATCGGGACAAAAATTCCAGAAATTTTATCTGCAAGTCTCTGGATTGGCGCCTTTGAACCTTGTGCTTGTTCTACGACGCGAATGATTGACGACAACATCGTCTGCTTGCCAATCCCTGTTGCTTCCATGCGTAATGAGCCATGATCATTAATTGTGGCCGCATAGACGATGGCGCCTTCAGTTTTCTCTACAGGTAAACTTTCACCTGTCAGCATCGACTCATTCACGGTAGATGTTCCTGAAATGACTTTTCCATCGACCGGAATTTGATCACCCGGACGAATGATAATCACATCACCTTGTACAACATCGTGAATCGAGATTTCTTGTGATTGACCATCTCGTTCAACCGTTGCAGTTGTAGGTTGAAGCTGCATCAATTTCTTGATTGCTTCGGATGACTGACCTTTTGCACGCGCTTCAAATACTTTTCCGAGAATGATCAATGTAATAAGTACCGCGCTTGTTTCAAAATAGAGTCCTTGGTGATGCCCAGCTCCAGTCAACGTTAAGTAGACACTGTAGAAGTACGCTGCTGATGTACCAAGTGCTACGAGTACATCCATATTCGCGCTACCGTTACGAAGAGCGTTGTATGCACCTTTATAGAACATCGCTCCAACGTAGAACTGAACAGGTGTAGCGAGTGCCCACTGGACGTATGGATTCATCAAAATATCCGGTAAGTACATCCACTCTGTAAAGGAAAAGTGAGCCACCATTGTCCATAGGAGCGGTAAAGATAAAATCGCTGAGAGATAGAATAAGCGTTTCTTATGTCTATAAGCTTCTGCCCGGTGATCAACAGGTTCTTCTTCATTTGGTATAGATGCTCCATAACCGAGAGATTCTACTTTCTTGACGAGTTCCGCTGCAGAAATCTGTGACGGATTGTAGTGGATCTTTGCCGTCTCCAATGCAAGATTGACTGTTGCCTCAGATACACCATCCACTTTACCTAATCCTCGTTCGATACGGGCAGAACAAGCAGCACATGTCATTCCTTGAATATCTAAGTTTGCAGTTTCGTAGGCTACACCATAGCCAAGTTTTTCAATAGTAGCATTTAAATCAGCAGGCTTTATTATGGAATCGTCAAACTCAACGTGTGCTTTTTCATTCGCAAAGTTGACAGAAGCTTTTGAGACACCTTCAAGCTTGGATAGACCACGCTCTACACGATTCGAGCAGGCACTACACGTCATACCAGTAACCGGAATTTCAGTAGTCTTCATAGAAATCACCTTCCTTTATACTATATAGGGGTATATATTCGTCGAAAAAATAACTGCATAGAAGCAGCTATTTTCACCGTATTAAAAAGTTTTCACTTTATAACCTTCGTCTTCGATTGCTGCTATGATATCGCGGATTTCGATTGCTTCTGGATCAAACTCGATATCGACTTCACCAGTTTCTAAATGTACATCAACTTTATCAACTGCATCAATTGCTTTCACGCGGTCGTGGACTGCTTTCACACAATGCCCACAAGTCATACCTTCAACATGTAATTTAAGTGGTTGGATCATGAATAATCCTCCTTATTTTTTCGTCAGTTTCTGTACAGTTACGAGTAGTTCATCAAGAATTTCTTCGTCCCCAGCGAGCATCTTGTTGCGAACGCAACTTTTCAAATGCCCTTCTAACAAAATATTAGCTACAGAATTAAGTGCGGCTTGTGTAGCAGAAATTTGGGTGATGACATCATCACAATACGCATCGCGTTCAATCATTCCCTTAATACCCCGAATCTGACCTTCGATTCGATTTAAACGAACCGTTAAGTTGCGTTTCGTATCTTCTGAATGATGAGATGTACGTGCAACTGGGACCGCTTGAAGATTTTCCATAGAATCACCTCGAATCTGGATTACTGTAAGTATAGTATACCCACAGAGGGTAAGTAAAGTGAAAGGTTTTAATACGGAGTACGAAGCTTTTACAGACTTTCTACAATTGTAACAAAATTGAAAGATTTAAAAGTGAAGAAAAGTGGTACACTAATAGAGAATTCAAGTTACGAACGGTTTTTATTTTATGGAAAGGGTGAGGTATCGTTGGCTACAGAAATGGATGTTAAAAACTTGGTGAGCAATCTTGCAAAGTTAGGCGTCAAAGTAACCAAAACAAAGTCCCGCCTAGAAATGCTGAAAGCTCTAGCACCACCTGCTGCTCCAAAACCGCAGCACGGTTAAGGCTCCTCGTTTGAGGGGCTTTTTTTATTTGCCTTGCTATCCCTTACTTTTTAGTAGTATGCGCAATTTGAGTTCCATTTTGGGGTTGATTTCCTAGAATTAGTTTCCATAATATGACTTCGGTAGAATAAATGTGGATTTGGGTAGAATAAATCTCAGTTTCGGTAGAACAAATCTCGGTTTCGGTAGAAGAACGACCGCTCAGTTCGCAAACAAAAAACCGGCATACACAAAATCGGTGTATGCCGGCGTTCTCCACATCTAAAACTAAAGTTGGGTGGAATGGAGGGGTTGACTCCAGTGGGATTCCAGTCTGCCGTGAGATCCCGCAGGAGCCTGCGACGAGGAAGCTCACGCAGCGCCCACGGAAAGCAGCCCCGCAGTGGAACTCAACGTCTTACTTTGCACAATTTCTGAACAGTCGGTTTCACATCTAACTGGAATCGAGTTCCGAACGCCAGAAACACGCTCCGGAATCAGCCGCACCCACAAAGGCTGAAGTACGCCTTCATGGGCACACCTGATTTCCTCGGAGTTTCTAGAGTGGCGTTCTTCACATCTAATCGTCATCCTGGTTCCCAAACATATACGTCTTATGATGAAACTTCATACTGAAAATCAAACCGAGCGCGAGCATATTCCCCATTAGCGAACTTCCTCCGTAACTAATAAACGGAAGAGGAATCCCTGTGATCGGCAATAACTGAATCGTCATCCCGATATTCTCAAATACGTGGAACGTAATCATCGCGATGATTCCAGCAGCCACATATGTGCTGAATGGATCTTTAAGTTGCAACGTGATTTTTGTTAAATGATAAATTAACACAAAGTAAAGAACGATGACTAAACTTGCACCGATAAATCCATACTCTTCTCCAATTACTGCAAAAATAAAGTCTGTATGATTTTCTGGTACATACACTTCACGCCCGCCATATCCTTTTCCGAAAATTTCACCTGATCCAATTGCGTTTAGCGAACTGATCAAATGCATACCTTCATTGGAAGCGTAAGAATAAGGGTCTAGCCAGGAATAAATACGCGCGAGTTGATACGGACTAAAGCCGAGCGTATTGACGATGAAGTCTTGCATATTTAAAGCCATCCAAATTAACGCTCCACCGATCCCAATTCCAGCTCCAAGTATCGGAAGAATAATCTTCCAAGTGATACCCGCTACAACAATCAAAGCTACTGTGATAGCAATGAAGACGAGCCCAGTGCCAAGGTCAGGCTGTAACATGATAAATACAAATGGAATGATGAACAAACCACCGATTTTTAGTAAGAGCAAAAAGTCACTTTTTGACGTCTTGAAAGGATAGTTCTCATGATGCTTCACAATTAGCTTGGCAGCACCTAAAATATAAAAGGTTTTCATAAACTCGGCAGGCTGAATACTACCAATACCCGGTAAGTGGAACCAACTTTGTGCACCGTTTCGTGCTTCTACGAAACCGAGCGTTTCCGGTAGGATAAATAATATAATCAGTGGTACTAAACCAATACCATAAATGAACCATGCCATTTTTTTATAAGTCTCGGGTTCAATTAACATGACGACACCGATTATACCTGCTCCAACTATGTACCAAAACAGTTGCCTTGGAAGGAAGTTAATCCCGTACTGACCCGTTGTCTGAGCAGACGAGATCGCCATTAAACTGACGATTAAAAAAAGCAATAACAGGAAACCTAAGACCCAGTCAAAACGGTCTGTAAATTGTTTGTTTGAATTCATTTTGTCACCCACATCTAAATTTCATCCCTTTATTATAACGCACAACCACTTTTTATGCCTGCTTCATTAGACGCAGATAGATGGAAGATGTTGCAGCGGATAAAAGGTGTTAAACTAGAGGGGAGGAGGGACGTCTTATGAAAAAAGTAAAATTACCATCAGTAGATGAATATGTGCACCACTTATTTGTACATGGAAATGAAGGGCAAAATTTTGCGCTCTTTAGCGGTTTGACGTTCCCTACAGTGCTTCATTACTTTGCAGATACAAACGTAATTGTGTTACTTGAACATGGCTACGAGGACGCTTCATTTGATATGCATACGCAGTTCGAATACATCGTGCAAGAAGAATTTAAAGATTTTGTGACATCCTTAAAAGATCAAAAATCGCGTCTTTGTTTATTGGATGTAGCCGATGAAAAACGATTGATTCAACTCTCTCCGCAGGAACAAGCAGAACTGCTATATGTCGCACACAAAAAAGAGACATTCCGGAGTCCGTTTTATCATACGTTGAAAAATCGCTTTGTCTATCTTGGTGATGAAAGTGATAGGATTTCAAAAGTGTATTTCCGGGAATACGATGAGATGATGCGTCTCGTCGTTCATTTGTTCAATCAACTTGCAGCACAAAAGACTCGATCAAACATGTTCTTCAGAAGACGTGTTCAGCAAGTAGTACCTGAATTGATCCATGAACAATTTATACTCTTTGAAGATTTACTTGAAGATGGGGCCTTGCTGTCACTTGCAAGGTTAGATGATGGGAGCTTTCGACTTGAACTTCGAGAAATAGCAGACCCTTCGTTTCCAGATGAAATCATGCAAGATGTCGATACGTATTTAACACAACCAACCCTGGGCTTACTCCCATTTGTAGCCCGTTCGAAAATGGAGGACTAATTATGAAGAAAATTGGAATTGTGTATGGTGGAAAGTCCGCCGAACACGAAGTATCGTTGATGACCGCTAAAGCAGTAATCGCTGCACTAGATTTTTCAACGTATCAAGTTACACCGATTTACATCACACTAGATGGAGAATGGGTGTGCGGAGAAAAATTAACAGCACCTGTTGAGGAGGCAGAAGCGCTTCGTTTCACAGGCACTGACCAGCCAAATTCAATCGCTCAGTTTGTAGAGCTTGCGTCAAATCCAGAGACACGTTTTGATCTGGTGTTCCCTGTTCTTCATGGACCTAATGGGGAAGATGGTACGATTCAAGGCTTGTTTGAGATGATGAACTTGCCATACGTAGGAAATGGCGTCCTTGCTTCGTCAGCAGGAATGGACAAAGTCGTGATGAAACAATTGTTCACACAAGCAGGTTTGAAACAAGTACCTTATGAATACTGCTTACATAGTTACTACAACGCCCACAAAGAAGAATTCTTAGATGCCTGCGAACAGAACCTCACATACCCACTGTTTGTAAAGCCTGCCAACTTAGGTTCAAGTGTCGGAATTTCCAAAGCGAAAACACGTGAAGAACTAGAAGCTGCGATTCAGTTTGCGTTTGAATACGATCGTAAAATCGTCGTCGAACAGGGAATCACGGCGCGTGAAGTCGAGCTTTCGGTTCTAGGAAATGACGAGCCTAAAGTATCCATTGCTGGAGAAGTATTGCCGACAAAAGACTTTTATGATTATTCGGCAAAATACGTAGATGGTACGACAAACTATGCAATTCCTGCTGAAATCACAGAGCAAGAACTAAGTGACCTGCAACAAGCGTCAATTGACGCATTTAAAATTCTGGATTGCTCTGGTCTAGTTCGTGCAGATTTCTTCTTAACGACAGATGGCGACGTGTACATTAATGAAGTCAACACATTACCAGGATTCACTCCAATCAGCATGTATCCAAAACTATGGATTGCATCTGGAAAAACGTATGCGGAACTAGTTGAAGAATTAATTCAACTTGGACTTGAGCGTTTTGAGGAAAAGAAACATCGTGCCTACACGCGAGACGAGGATGGTTCAAAATGAAAAAGACATTACGTGAACTAGCAACATGGTTAGGAGCTGACGCAAAAGAATTTGGAGACGTCATCGTGACGGGTGCTTCATTAAATACGCGTACACTACAGCCGGGAGAATTATTTATTCCCTTCCGCGGTGAACAGGTCAATGGCCATAAATTTGTTGAGCAAGCATTCGAGCAAGGCGCGAGTGCAGCACTTTGGTTAAAAGATGAGCCGAACCCACCTACAGATCGCCCGCTTCTCTTTGTAGAAGATCCCGCGAAAGCTCTTCAAACGCTAGCAGCTGCCTATCGTCAAGAATTGAAGGCGACGTTTGTTGGTGTGACCGGATCAAACGGGAAAACATCGACGAAAGATTTGCTTGCTGGACTTTGTGAACCGTATTTCAAAACAATCAAAACACAAGGGAATTTCAATAATGAACTCGGGTTACCATTGACGCTTCTTGCAATTGATGAAGATACGGAAGTTGCAGTTCTTGAAATGGGCATGAGTTCATTTGGAGAGATTGAATTTTTATCAAACCTTGCCAAGCCTGCATTTACAGTGATTACGAACATTGGAGAAGCGCATTTACAAGATCTTGGCTCTCGTGAGGGCATTACAAAAGCAAAAATGGAAATCATCTCAGGAATGTCACCTGAAGGGAAATTGTTCTTTGATGGAGATGAGCCACTTCTGCTCCAAGCCGTTGCTGAGAAAGCTGATCTGCACGCCATCCCGTATGGCAAGGGAGAAAACTGCACACTGCGTCTCACATCAACTGCATTTTCGACAGAAGGAACACAGTTTACAACAGAAGGTGAAGTAGAGGGCGATTTCGTACTTCGCGTACTTGGTGAACATCAAGCGAAAAATGCACTTGCTGCGATTTTGATCGGTCGCGAACTAGGGTTGACGGTAGACCAGATCAAACAGGGGTTGAAAGACGTTATTTTAACGGATATGCGCATGCAAGTGATGGAGACGGATGGACCTACATTTATCAACGATGCATACAATGCCGCACCAACTTCCATGCAAGCCGCAATTCATTTCCTCCGTGACGCCGATTTTGGGAAGAAAAAATGGCTCGTACTTGGAGATATGTTAGAACTAGGAGAGGCCGAACTTGCTTACCATGCACAACTTGCCGCTTCCATTAATAAGCAAGATTTCACTGGAGTCGCATTAATCGGACCACGTATGAAGGCTCTCTATGAAGAACTGCAAGGATCATTTGGGGAAGCCGTTTACTGGACAGATGAGATGGAAAGCTTACAACAACATTTGACAAAAAAATTAACATCGGACGATTTGGTTTTACTCAAAGGCTCAAGAGGTATGAAAGTAGAAAGAGCCATGGAGACATGGAACCGAAAGTGAGTGAAGTCTGATGAAGACCGGTGTGTTATTTATCCATGGCTATACAGGTGCACCTTATGAAGTCGAGCCGTTTGTGGAGTATGTTGCGAAACATACAGACTGGACATTGTCTGTCGTCACGCTTCCAGGACACGGGGAAGAACTCGAATTGACTGAAATGCTAGCAGAAGATTGGACGATGGAAGCTGAAATCGCCATTCGAAAGTTGTTGCCACAAGTAGACAGACTGTATGTCGTCGGATTTTCGATGGGCGGGCTGATTGCGATGTATCTGTCTCTTCGTTATCCTGTCGAACGCCTCGTGCTTTTAAGTGCAGCAGCCAAATATATAGCACCTGGACAGATGCTTCAAGATATTCGTGAAGTAGCTGTTGATTTGTTGAAAAAACAAGCGGATCAAAATCCTGTCTACATGCGCTACCGTCAAAAAGCAGGAAAGACCCCGATTCGATCTGCTTATCAGTTTACGCGTGTACTAAAACTTGTTGAACCGTACTATAGTAAGATTACGATTCCGGTATGTATCGTCCAAGGGAAGAAAGACGGGATTGTGCCTTTTCAAGCAGCAGAGTATCTCTATGATCAGCTAGGGTCTGAAGAAAAGGAACTTATTTTCTCAGACTGTGGAAAACATCATATTTGTTACAGTGATGATTGTGATGACTGGTTTGAAAAAGCTCTTTCTTTTTTGAACAAGCCGATTCCTATCCCTCAAGACATGCAAACGCATACAACTTGAACAATTTGTGAATAGAGTTAGAAGTAGTGGGAACACTAAGTGCACATGCGTTGCTTTTTAAGGTGACGCATGATACACTGTTTTGAGCAATGGATACATTTTGTGTAAAGACTCTTCTGTTAGTTTGCGAAGAGCGCTTTTTTTTTGAACTTAACGGCTGTGCTAGACGTACTTAAACGCTCACCAGCCGCTCGGCAATCACCGGGCTTTCCTATTATTAATTACCTCTCGTGAAACCCACAGAGATTTTCGTAACGGAGACGTTCCTCTTTATTTGGCTCGAAATTTGCCGCCAGTCATCTGAAAATGTAACCATTTGTCAAAACAGAAACAAAGGAGATTAGTATTTTGACAAATTTTTCAGAATTAAACATCAGTGCTTCAACATTAAAATCTATTAAACGTATGGGTTTTGAAGAAGCAACCCCAATCCAAGAAGGTACAATCACACATGCAATGGAAGGGCGCGACGTATTAGGTCAAGCTCAAACAGGTACTGGTAAAACAGCTGCTTTCGGTATTCCATTAATTGAAAAGATTGACCCAAAAAACCCGAACATCCAAGGATTGATCATTGCACCAACGCGTGAGCTTGCAATCCAAGTATCAGAAGAACTTTACAAGCTTGGTTATGACAAGCGTGTAAAACTTTTATCTGTATACGGTGGACAAGATATCTCTCGTCAGATTCGTGCGCTTAAAAACAATCCACAAATCATCGTTGGTACTCCAGGACGTATCTTGGATCACATCAACCGTCGTACATTGAAACTTGAAAACGTCAATACATTAGTTCTTGACGAAGCAGATGAAATGTTAAACATGGGCTTCATCGAAGATATCAACACGATTCTTTCGAATGTTCCAGACACGCGTCAAACACTTTTATTCTCAGCTACTATGCCTGGACCGATCCGCAAAATTGCGAACACGTTCATGAAAGAGCCTGTAGAAGTGAAGATCAAATCAAAAGAAATGACAGTGGAAAACATTGAGCAATTCTTCGTGAAAGCAGCAGAACGCGAGAAGTTCGATGTGTTATCACGTATCATCAATGTTCACCAACCGGAACTTGCGATCATCTTCGGTCGTACAAAGCGCCGGGTTGACGAACTATCTCACGCTCTTAGCATCCGTGGGTATATGGCAGAAGGAATCCATGGTGACCTTAGCCAAGCAAAACGTATGTCAGTATTGAAGCAATTTAAAGAAAATAAAATTGACATCCTAGTAGCGACTGACGTTGCTGCACGTGGATTAGATATCTCAGGCGTTACACACGTTTACAACTTTGATATTCCACAAGATCCTGAAAGCTACGTTCACCGTATCGGTCGTACAGGCCGTGCAGGTAAGAGTGGAATGGCGATTACATTTGTAACACCACGTGAAATGGGTTACCTTCGTATTGTTGAAGAAACAACGAAGAAGCGTATGACACCATTACGTCCACCAAGTGAGGACGAAGCATTACTAGGTCAACAACGCGTGGCAATGGAAACATTGACAGAGCTAGTTGAAAAGAATGACTTAGGTGATTACCGCGCTCTAGCAACTGAGCTTCTTGAAAACTTAGATGCAGTTGATTTGGTAGCAGCAGCTATTAAATCAATGACAAAAGAGCCAAGTGATCAGCCTGTGACAATCTCTGAAGAGCGTCCACTTCCAATGCGTGGCGAACGTTCTGGTGGAGGTCGCGGAGGATACCGTGGTGGAAACCGTTCAGGCGGAGGCCGTGGTGGTCGCTCAGGCGGTTCAGGTGGTCGTAGTGGAGACCGTGGCGGCGCTCGTCGTTCATCGGGTCCACGTGATGGTTCGACTCGTCGTTCTGCACGTCCAGCATCATCTGCACGTCCAGCACGTCGTAACGACTAATTCAATTTCAAGCTTCTCTTCCTTTTGGAAGGGGAGCTTTTTTTTGAAACTTCATAGCATATAATACGTATAGGAGAGTAAGGAGGGATTATCATGCAAACGGGAAATCATTTATCACGCAAAGGGCTCACGGTCTGGCGCATTTATGGTCTTATTCAATCATTAATTCTTGTGCTGATTGCAGGTGGAATCAGTGCGTTTAATTTTTTCTTTTTCGGGCTCGGTTGGCTCTACATAGTGACCATCAGTTTATTAGTGATTTTAATCGTACTGATTATTGGGGTACTGCCAAGTTTACGGTGGAAGCGCTGGCGTTATGAGGTACGAGAACATGAAATCGAATTGCAACATGGGCTTTTTATAGTGACACGAACATTAATTCCGATGGTTCGCGTACAACATGTCGATACTGAACAAGGCCCGATTTTGCGCAGTTACAATTTAGCCTCTATACATATTTCGACGGCTGCCACTTCGCATACGATTCCATTTTTAGACGAAATAGAAGCCGAATCGATGCGCAGAAGAATTTCGGAGCTTGCAAGGGTGGCGGAAGATGATGTCTGAGACACGATATAAACTACATCCGGTGGCTGCAGTCATCACATTTGTAAAAGGGTTGAAAGATCTTATTTTTCCACTAGTGATTTTTTTGATTTTAGGCAATACAGGGGGAGAAGATGGTGGCCTCTTTCGGTTCATACCCTATGTTCTAGGTGGACTTGCCTTACTTCTCTACCTTATATCGGGAATCATCAAATGGTGGAAGTATGAGTATTGGTTTGAAGATGGTGAACTCCGCATCGAATACGGCTTGATTGTCAAAAAGAAACGGTATATTCCGTTTGAAAGAATTCAAAGCCTGGATTACACAGAATCCATTTTTCACCGACCGTTCAAGCTTGTGAAAGTGAAAGTAGAGACAGCTGGTGGGGGTGTAAGTGGAGAAGCGGAAGCCGAGTTAACGGCGATAACACTCGCTGCAGCCGATCAAATCAAACAAGAAATGATTGCCGCAAAGAAAAAGCGTGTAAAAGTAGTAGATGAAGTGGAAGGAGATAGTTTGGAAGAGGGAGTTGACGCAATTCAGCCAACTGAATTAGAGTCAGAAACTGAATCTCAAGCGTCCACGACTCGACTGCTGCACAAAATGAAATCCAAAGACTTACTACTACTCGCCGCAACATCTGGTGGGATCGGAATCATTTTCTCTGGGGCCGCTGTTGTGCTCTCTCAGTTTTCAGAATTTATTCCTTACGAAGCGATCTATAATGAAGCATTGGAGCTGTTCCGTTTTGGAGCAATGTTTGTAGCGTTACTTGTTTTTGCTGTGGTGTTGATAAGTTTCCTGGTCAGTGTAGTTTTAACCTACTTACAAAACTATGGCTACACAGTCACGCTCGACGATAAAGAGTTGATTATTCAGCGCGGGTTATTAGAGAAAAAACGAACGACCATTCCGATGCACCGTATCCAAGGGATCCAACTTGTTGAAAATCCATTTAGGCAGTTATTCGGCTATGCGACCATCGTGCTGGATAGCGCAGGGGGAAGTGTGTTAGAAAAAAGTGAAACGGTCAAACTCGTTCCGTTAATGAAACGAACGGAGGCTGTTACCTTACTGACAGACTTATTCCCAGAATGGGACTGGGATCCAGAGTTTACCCGTGCACCAAAACGCACACGTAAGTTTTACTACCGAATCAATTTACTACTCATCGCGATAATAGGGGCTGTGTTAAGTTATTTCTTCTACCCATATGGACTCCTATTCTTCTTACTGATTCCTGTGAGTGTGGCATTTGATATTTGGAACCATAAGGCAAGTGGTATAGCTATACGAGATACTTATTTAGCGATGCAGTACCGCTTTTTCTCTCGTAAGACCGTGTGGCTTGCAAAGAAACGAATTCAAGCAGTGACGCTCTCCCAGTCTTACTTTGAGAAGCGGGCGGATGCAGCTTCTATACATGCTACTATCAAGTCAGGCGCGCTCGGTAGCCAGCACAGTTTAAAAGCGATGGAACGAGACGATATGCAACGCGTTATGAACTGGTATTTACCAAACACATAAACAAAACCGCGACCGGCTGCTAACGACGCAGTGCGGTACGCGGTTTTGTTTTTTTCCATTTCGATAAGCGACTTGGGTGGAAATAATAGAACCCAAGAATGAATCCTGTAATCAACCCACCAAAGTGAGCCGTGATGTTGATGTTCGGCATTACAAATGTCATGACGATTCCAATCAAAATGATAGGAAGGATGATTTGTTTCAATTGTGGCAATGCATTGCGTGTGTAATAGACGAGTGCAGCAAAAGCGCCAAAAATTCCGTAGATGGCTCCACTTGCTCCAAGATGCATATAATTCGCATCTTCTAACACGTATGATGCAAGTGTACCTGCGATTCCGGATAAAAAGTAGATCGTCAAAAAGCGTGTGCGACCTGCGATCCGTTCTAGTTCTGGTCCGAATAAAAACAGGGAGAACATGTTGAACAGTAGATGCATGATGCCACCGTGTAGAAACATCGGGGTAATCAGTCTCCAATAGTCACCTGCGGCAATAGAGCCGTTGTGGCCGATTCCAATCCCATAAACATAAGGCCCGATGATTGGGAGATTTGCTATAATGTGAATAGCAATAGTTACAACGAGAAGGGTAAAGACGACCGGATAATATGTTCGGTATTCTCGGAAATTTTCATGTCGTATAAACATAGTAGGTTTCACCTCATTCGATTTTAGTATACATGGTAGAGAGGAGCAATAGAAGCAGAATGATTAAAGGGATTGGACTAGACATTATTGAACTGGACCGGATTGGCCGGTTGATTCAAAGGTCACCAAAATTCTATAAACGTATCCTGACACCAAATGAGCAGGCATATTATGAAACAGCAATACCGAGTCGTCAAATTGAATTTTTAGCAGCTCGCTTTGCTGCCAAAGAGGCATTTGCGAAAGCACTCGGAACGGGAATAGGCGCCAGCTGTAGTTTTCAAGATATTGAAGTTGTGAAAAATGAACTCGGTGCGCCTTCCATCGTTTATAAAGAAAATCAATTCCAAGCATTTCTCTCCATTACACACACAAAAGAGTATGCGGCCGCGCAAGTAATTCTGCTGTCATAGGAGTCAGTCCTTCGCATAGAATGACCTAGAATGGTAGGAAGACAGGATGGACGCTCTGAAAAAATGGCAGTTGGTACTTCTGCTTCTTGTAGTCAGTCTATTGGTGGGATGTGGAGCGGCGAGTGAAGTCTGGCACACGCAACCGGATTATTACCGTGTATCAGTAACTGATCAAGACCCAGAAAAGAACCAATTGATTGTTCGGAACAATGAAAGAGTGCGGGTGTCTCTTATTTCCTAGCCTCCACACAGTTGACTCCAGATGAAATGATTCAAGTCGCTGCTTCGATGTCGGCGCATTCACAAAAATAACAACTTATCCTACTACAAAAGAAGGTAAACATCATGACACATTATCGTCCAACCTATTTAGAAATCGATTTAGATGCAATCTCTACAAATATCGCAACGTTAAAAAACCAACTAAACGAAGAGACAATGATTATTCCGGTAGTCAAAGCAAATGCCTACGGTCACGGGGCAGTCCGTGTCGTGCAGCATATAGAGGCGCAAGGTCTCCAGTTCTTCGCAGTGGCCACACCGGATGAAGCAGTAGAATTAAAAGAGGCGGGGAGTCAGTCAGAGATACTTGTTCTCGGCAACTCTCCGCATTCGTTTATACCGTATGCAGAGCGTCACCGTATTCATTTAACCGCGCACTCTTTGGAATGGATTCAAAACATCCCGACTACTGCATCTCCGTTTCTCCATATCAAGTTAGATACGGGGATGGGGCGGATTGGGTTACAGTCTGAACAGGAGTTAAAAGAAGCATTGCGAGTGATTGCGCAACATAAGAACTGGAGGATTGAAGGTGTTTATACACATTTTTCAACTGCTGATGAAGCGATAAATCCACACTTTGAACAGCAGTTGAAAAAGTTTGAGAAGTGGCTAGCTTTATTCCCTGAACGTCCTCGACTTGTGCACGCTGCAAATAGTGCGGCCGCTATCCAGCATGGGGGAGCAGCTTTCTCAGCTGTACGGTTTGGAATATCGATGTATGGCATTGCAGCCTCTGATTGGATGAAAGAAAATCGTCCATTTGTGTATACACCTGCTATGCGATTGGTATCGGAGCTTGTTCACGTTAAGCAAGTTGAAGTAGGTACATCGATTGGGTATGGCGCATATTATACAAGCGCAGAACCTGAGTGGATCGGTACCCTTCCAATTGGTTATGCTGATGGATTATTACGCGGGCTAAAGGGGCTCTCTGTATTGATTGAAGACACAGTTGCACCTATTGTCGGCAAAATTTGTATGGATCAAACCATGATTAAATTGCCGAAAGAGTTTAAAGTAGGTACAAAGGTGGTATTACTAGGTTCAAATGGGGTACATACCATTCCTGCTGAAGAATGGGCGGAATACTTACGTACAATCCCCTATGAAATCTGTTGTCAACTTTCGTATCGCGTTCCACGGATTTACCCACAATCTGACAAATAAAACTAGTACTTCCTACGTAAATTTCTATTAGATTGTCGAAATAACCTTTCTATGAGAGGGAATCGATGGTAAGATGAAAGAAATTGTCGTATAGAGGAAAGTTTTGTCGGAGGTGTTTTTTGTGGGGGGAAAGTCAGATAAAATAGAAACAGTTTATCTGTTAGCAGATTATATGGAGGAAGTCCGTCCCGTATACGGAAAGCGTGTTTTGAAAAAACACGTTACGAAACTGCATGGACAAACATCAATTATACGAGAAGCCATGATACAGGGGTACCTGGAAATGTCTCGTATTAATTTGTCTATTTGCAGTGAATGTCTTCATGCAGAGTATGAGGCGCATGATACCACTGAGCGACTCGTAAGTGGAGGCTGACATATTTGATCGTAAAACGAGGAGATATCTTCTACGCAGACTTATCACCGGTAATCGGGTCTGAACAAGGTGGCACAAGACCCGTACTGGTTCTGCAGAATGATATCGGAAACCGATTTAGTCCAACCGTAATTGTCGCGGCAATTACAGCTCAGATTCAAAAAGCAAAGTTGCCTACGCATATCGAAATCGATGCGGAACGGTATCAGTTAGAGCGCGACTCCGTAGTTTTACTAGAGCAGTTACGAACTATTGATAAATCCCGACTCACAGACAAACTCACACACCTAGATGACGAAGTGATGGAAAGCGTAGACCATGCAGTGGCTATTAGTCTAGGCCTCATCAAGTTTTAATACATACATAGAAAAAGCACAGTGCGCTACTGTGCTTTTTTTCATGGAATAATCAGCAGGTGCTAAAATAAACAATTTCGGCTACAATAAAACTACTACAGAATTTAAAGGAGTGTCTCCGTGAAATGAACGTTACACTAGCAAGTTACATACGTGAGAATCTAAATCCGATTCTAGAAACGTGGAAACAATTTATGGAAGAAGAAGGAGATGGCAAGTTCTTTCAAATCATGTCAGACGGTATGATTGATTCAACTGCCCGTGAGCTAGGCGAATTACTCATTGTCAATCTCACAGAAAATGACGAGGAATTCTCACAAAAAGTAGAAGAATTCTCTATAAAAATAGCACGTCATGGCTGGTCCATTTCATTTGTCATGAAAGCCTTATCGAATTTCACAGAAGCAATCTATGATCATATGGGAAAATCCGATTTCTTAAATGACAACAAATCAGGTAACTACATTCGGTTAATGAACAATTGGCTGACGCCTTTAAATCACAGCATTGTGGAAGCCTACTCGAAAACGTGGGAACGAACAGTCCACCTGCAAAAAATGGCTTTACAAGAATTGTCTGCGTCGCTTATTCCGGTCTTTGACAAGATCTCAGTCATGCCACTCGTTGGAACGATTGATACAGAGCGCGCAAAATTAATTATGGAAAACTTACTTCAAGGTGTGGTGAAACACCGTTCAGAAGTTGTACTTTTAGACATTACGGGTGTCCCAGTTGTAGATACTATGGTGGCACACCATATCATCCAAGCAGCTGATGCTGTTCGTTTAGTCGGAGCAAAATGCATGCTCGTTGGTATTCGACCAGAGATTGCTCAAACAATTGTGGCTCTTGGTATCAACTTAAATGAATTCACAACGACGAGTACACTACAACGAGGGATGGAACAGGCCCTCGCCATTACAAATCGACAAATTGTAGAGGTGGAAGAAGAATGAGAACTCGTATTCCGATATTAAAACTACGTGACACATTGATCGTTTCAATTCAATGGGAACTTGATGATCAAATGGCGTTATCGTTTCAAGAAGATTTATTAAATAAATTACACACTACAGCTGCACGCGGAGTTGTGATTGACCTGACGTCAATTGATTTCATTGACTCATTCATTGCGAAGGTTTTAGGGGACGTCATTAGCATGTCCGGATTAATGGGAGCAAAAGTTGTCATTACTGGTATCCAACCAGCGGTAGCAATCACACTTATCGAGCTTGGTATCCGTCTAGAGGATGTCGCAACAGCTCTTGATTTAGAGAATGGATTGGAAAAACTTGAACGAGAATTGGAGGACTAATCCATTATGAGCATTGAGTCTTCTGTAGATATCATTACGGAGTGGGATATCGTTGCAGCGAGACAGCTTGGACGTAACGAGGCAAAGGAAGTCGGTTTCGGAACTGTTGACCAGGCTAGAATCACAACAGCGATAAGTGAACTCGCTCGTAATATATACTTATATGCCGGCAAAGGGAAAATAACAATTGAACGCGTCACAGACGGTGCTATGAAAGGCATTATTATCATTTCAGCTGACCAAGGACCAGGAATTGCCGATCTTCGAAAAGTTATGGAAGATGGCTACACAACATCTGGTGGGCTAGGAGCAGGTATGCCAGGGGTCAAACGTTTGATGGATGACTTTAAAGTAGAGACGGAAGTAGGCGTAGGAACCACGATTACAGCTACGAAATGGCTGCGTTAAGGAGTGAAATCGAATGCCTCAAGAAGTTGAAAGGCAATACAAAGCGATTTTGCGAAACTATTTAGAACAGCAAAATGAGCTGAACCTCTATGAGGGGCAAACGTTCAGTAAACAGCTGATTCAAAAGAATATTTCTCCGGAAGAGATGATTGGCATACATAGAGCGGCGCTCGAAGAAGTTGTTTCTGAGGTCCCGGAGAAAATTGAGCATTCCTTCGATTTATTAATCGAAGTGATGATTCGCTATGGCTTGGCATTACATGAACACCAAAATTTAATACAAAAACAAGAGAACTTCCGTATAGAAATGGATTTAGCTACAAATGTTCAAAAAACACTGCTTAAGACGACTGTTCCACAAGTCGATGGATTAGACATTGGTATGCTATCGGTCCCAGCAAAAGAGATGAATGGAGACTATGTACACTTTTTGGCAGACTCACAAGCAGTGGGAATTGGTATTGCAGATGTTATCGGTAAAGGGATTCCTGCTGCACTATGCATGTCCATGATCAAAAATGGAATGGACAGTGTCGACTCGGCTACCGTTGACCCTTCTATCGTGTTAGACGTCATTAACCGAATCGTCGAGAGAAGTGTAACAGACTCCATGTTCGTTTCCATGATGTACGGAAATTACGATACGACAACAAATACGTTCACATATGCTTCAGCTGGTCATGAACCTGCACTGCATTATTCTTTGGAAGAGGGGGCCTTTCACGAATTATTCGTAAAAGGTCTCCTTCTCGGTGTCTTGCCTCAAACGACTTATCACTCCCAGACGACGAAGTTAGAAGTTGGAGACTTTATCGTGATGATGACCGATGGAGTGACAGAGTGTCGTTCGAAAGAAGGGTTTATTGAGATAGAAAAAGTTATGTCCATTATTGAAGACGTCAAGTCAGAGTCGGCGCAAGAGATGGTGGAGTATGTATATCGCGAGTTGATTTTGTTACAAGATTTTGAACTTCGCGATGATTTTACGCTTGTGATTGTGAAAAGGACCGTTTGATATGTTTACTCCCTGACAGATGAGGGGTATAGAACGTTAAACTTATATACTAGACAAGGGGAAACGATTATGAATATTTCAGTAGACTTACAACGAGAAGATAACAAGGTTTTAGGTTTTATCGAAGGTGAGATAGATGCATTCACGGCACCAATGCTACGCGAAAAATTAGCTGAAATCACATTGGAAGATTCTAAAGAAATTGTACTCGACCTTTCAGAGGTCTCTTATATGGACTCGACAGGTCTTGGCGTATTTGTAGGATTTTTTAAGAATGTAAAAGCAGAGAATGCGAAATTGAAATTAACTGGTTTGTCTTCACGACTCAAGCGTTTATTTGACATCACAGGTCTTGGAGAAATTATGGACATAGAATCATCAACAGGAGAGGTGAAGTGAAGATGAAGCCATTTGATTACGTAGAAATACGTGTACCCGCAAAGACACAATTCGTCAGTGTGGCTCGTCTTACGATATCAGGTTTAGCCAACCGTTTAGGATTTTCGTACGATGACATTGAAGACGTGAAAATTGCAGCCTCGGAAGCTATTACAAACGCAGTGCAACATGCCTATCAAGAAAACGAAGAAGGCGAAGTCGTTATTGGATGTGCTCTATACGAGGGGAAAATGGAAATCATGGTTGCAGATCATGGAAAGAGCTTTGACTTCCAAGAAACTCGCGCGAAATTAGGGCCTTACTCAGACACGGAGGAAGTATCTTTTATGCGTGAAGGAGGCCTTGGTCTTTACCTAATTGAAACGCTCATGGATGAAGTGAAAGTTCATCATCAAGAGGGCGTGACGATCTTTATGACGAAAAACGTCGGATCTGAGCAGGTGAACGGCAATGTCGAAAACGTCTCATCATAATCAAGCTTCTAAAGAACAAGTGATGGACTGGTTAAAAGACTATCAAGCCACGCAGTCTGAAGAATCCCAAACTCAGCTTGTTCTACATTATCAACGCTTAGTTGAATCAATTGCACGAAAGTATTCAAACGGTAAGTCTCATCATGAAGATATTGCGCAAGTAGGTATGCTTGGGTTATTGGGTGCGATGAAACGATATGATGAAAATTTCGGTCGCAGCTTTGAAGCCTTTGCCGTACCTACTATTATTGGTGAAATCAAACGGTTTTTGCGTGATAAGACGTGGGCTGTTCATGTACCACGACGTATCAAAGAATTAGGACCTCGTATCCGCTCAGCTGCTGAAGAACTAACTACGCAACTCCAACGTTCTCCGCAAGTATATGAAATCGCGGAGTATCTAGAGGTAGATGTAGAAGATGTTCTAGAAGCAATGGAGATGGGCAAGAGCTACCAAGCCCTTTCAATGGACCATTCTTTAGAAGCAGATTCAGAGGGAAGTACGATTACATTGTTTGATGTGATTGGCCAAGAAGATGGCGAGTTTGAAAAGACAGATCAACGAATGCTCGTTGCAAATGCACTCCAATACCTATCCGATCGTGAAAAAGAAGTGATTCAGCTTACATACATTGAGCAGCTTAGCCAAAAAGATGCTGGTGAACGCCTGGGTATTTCGCAAATGCATGTTTCCCGTATCCAGCGTAAAGCTATCAAAAAGCTGCAGGACGCTATTCTATCAGCAGGTGGAATGGACGAGTGAAGCAAATTGATTCACAAGTGATGCATGTCCGCGTATATAATGAAGCGAAAGATGGGAATCGTCTCTCAGGGGACACATATTATATCGCGGAATATCCGAATTTCTTTTTATGTGCAATCGCAGACGGCTTAGGAAATGGGCCGGTAGCTAAGGAGTCAGCAGATGTGATACCAGAGATTCTTGCCGAATATGGCGAAGAATCTATCGACTCGTTAATGGAACGTTGCAATAATGAAATGATTTATAAGCGTGGTGCTGCGGTCGCTTTAGTAAAAGTCGATTACACGGCCAGAACACTTTCATATAGTTGCGTTGGAAACGTCAAATTTTATATGTATCAAAAAAAGTTTGATAAAATGATCTATCCGCTTCCGGTCATGGGGTATTTATCTGGTAGAAAACAATCACTACGGACTCAAACATATCCCGTCTACCCAGGCGATACTTTCCTACTGCATTCAGATGGGGTCGACATCCGTAATCCTAAAGAAATAATTCGTTCTGCACGCTCAGCTGACCATTTATACGAGCGTGTAATGACAGATATGAAGTTTGGCGACGATGCAACATTTATCGCCGGACGGCTACTTTTTCATGAAGAGGTATAGAACCTTCTGCATTTGCAGGAGGTTTTTTTGTTTGGTTCTTTCTATGGTATTCTAGGAAAGTAGTTCACTAAAAAGGACGTGACAAAATGAAAATTCATGAACAAATCGCGAAAGAACTTCAGATAAAAGCTTCTCAAGTCAGTCAAGTCATTGCGCTACTTGAAGATGCCAAAACAGTTCCGTTCATTGCACGCTATCGAAAAGAGCAGACGGGTTCTTTAGATGAAGTGCAGATTAAAGCAATTGATGACCGCTTTGCCTATATGAATCAATTGGCTGATCGAAAGGAAGAAGTGCTACGTGTCATAGAAGAACAGGGGAAGTTGACGCAAGAACTTCGAAAACAAATTGAAGAAGCAACCGTCTTACAACGAGTAGAAGATTATTACCGTCCTTATAAACAAAAGAAGCGCACGAAAGCGACAATTGCCAAAGAACTTGGTCTCGAACCGCTCGCTACGGAGGTTTTAAAATGGCCGTCGACTACTCCTGAAAAACTAGCAGGTCCTTATGTCAAAGGGGATATAGAAACTATAGAGCAAGCTTTACAGGGAGCATCCGATATTATTGCTGAAATGATTTCGGATGATCCGGACGTTCGATCCACTTTACGCGCTTTCTACAAGCGACAGGCAAAAATAACAACAAAACTTAAAAAGGGTGCCGTCGATGAAAAAGCTGTATTCGAAATGTACTATGAGTATTCAGAAGCGGTGTCGAAAATCGTTCCACACAGAACACTCGCTATAAATCGCGGAGAAAAAGAAGACGTGTTACGTGTCGCTATCGAAGTAGATGTGGATCAAGCTGTCGCAAAAATCGGCAGTCGGTGGACACCGCCAACAAGTCATCCACTTTTCTCCTATACGCAAACTATCCTTTTAGATGCATGGAAGCGATTGATTCATCCCGCACTTGAGCGAGAAATACGAAGTGAATTAACAGAAGTGGCAGAAGCACAAGCAATCCATATCTTTGCTGAAAATCTAAAGAGTCTATTACTACAACCACCGATAAAAGGAAAAGTAGTGTTAGGTGTTGACCCAGCATTTCGAACAGGTTGTAAGTTGGCAATCATCGATGAAAACGGCAAAGTGCTCAAAATTGATGCCATCTATCCACATGCACCGATGAATAAAGTGAAAGAAGCACAGGACAAGATTATCCGTCTGTTGAAAGACTTCCCAATCTCCTTGATTGCAATTGGCAATGGGACGGCTTCACGTGAAACCGAACAGTTCATCGCAGAATGCCTTCGCATTTCCGGAAGTGATGCGGCTTATGTGATTGTCAATGAAGCGGGTGCCTCTGTCTATTCAGCATCTGAGACGGCTCGTCAGGAATTCCCTGAACTGCAAGTGGAACAACGTAGTGCGGTATCCATTGCGCGTCGACTGCAAGATCCTTTGTCAGAGCTCGTGAAAATTGAACCAAAAGCGGTTGGTGTCGGCCAATACCAACACGATGTGACGCAAAAGAAGCTGGCAGAATCCTTGCACTTTGTAGTAGAAACTGCGGTAAACCAAGTCGGAGTTGATGTAAATACAGCCTCTTCCTCACTTTTGCAATACGTTGCAGGACTATCCAAAGCAGTGGCTGAGAATGTAGTGGCTCTTCGGAACGAAACGGGAACATTTACGTCTCGTACACAACTGAAGAAAGTTCCGCGACTTGGCGCAAAGACTTATGAGCAAGCAATCGGATTCTTACGCGTACCTGAAGCAAAAAATCCGCTCGATAAAACAGCTATCCACCCTGAAAGTTACTCGGCAGCTGAGCAAATAATCAAGCAAGCGGGACTCACTTTAAAACAAATCGGAACTCCAGAAGCCCAACAAGCACTTGATGCAATTGTCTATTCCGAAGAGTTAGGAGTAGGGAAAGAAACATTTAAAGATATTGTGGATGCTTTAAAACGTCCGCAGCGTGATCCGCGAGACGCCTATCCTCAGCCTCTTCTCAAGACAGACATTTTGAAGCTTGAGGATTTGAAGCCAGGTATGGAACTTCAAGGCACTGTTCGAAATGTTGTGGATTTTGGAGCATTTGTTGACATAGGTGTAAAACAAGATGGTCTTGTCCACATTTCGAAATTAAAAAAAGGCTTCGTGCGACACCCGCTTGAAGTGGTTTCGCTAGGAGATATTGTTACGGTTTGGATTGAGGATGTGTCTATTGAAAAAGGAAGGGTCGCACTGACCATGGTTTCTCCAGAGAAGAACTAATTGTTAAAAGGCATGGATAAGACTTGGAAATAATCTCTGGTGTGGTTAGGGGAAGCGTTCCGCGGGCGCGGGCTGAGCCAAGGTCTCAGCTTCCGCTTTTGATCCCGCTGGAGTCACCCCTACCCACTTTCTATATATAGCAATTTAACATTATTTCTTTAGAAATCAGTTGTTTCCAAGCCTTATATTAAAAAAGGAGCACAAAACGTGACTGATGAACAATTACAAGTTTTAGTTGAACAGCTTTCTTTAAATTATTTTTATAAACCTTTTCGTCATACCGCTCGCTTTAATTCAAGACTCCGAACCACAGGAGGGCGCTACCTATTAATTTCTCACGACATTGAAATTAATCCACGCTATGTAAGTCACGGAAGTCTGGAGGAAGTGGAGGGGATTATCAAACACGAATTGGTTCATTACCATTTACATTTGGAAGGAAGAGGTTATAAACATGGTGATCAGGAGTTTAAACAACTATTAAAAGAAGTAGGGGCTCCTCGTTTCTGTCGAGCAATCTCGGACACAAAACAAAAGAAGAGACCTCACATACACCTGTATCGATGTCTAAAATGCAGTCAGAATTATAGTCGGAAAATTCGAATGAATACCGATAAATACAGGTGTAGCAAGTGTTCTGGTCGGTTGGAATACAGCGGAATAAAAAAACTATAAAAATATAGAGAAAAACTGTTGACCTTTTTATAAGGTGTATCTATAATAATAAAAGTCAGCTGATGACGCAGCAACAAAACAACAACATTCCGAAGTAGCTCAGTTGGTAGAGCATCCGGCTGTTAACCGGCAGGTCGCAGGTTCGAGTCCTGCCTTCGGAGCCATTCATGGCCCCTTGGTCAAGCGGTTAAGACACCGCCCTTTCACGGCGGTAACACGGGTTCGAATCCCGTAGGGGTCATTTTTCTTTTGCTTTTATACATAATGTGGTCCCGTGGTGTAGCGGTTAACATGCCTGCCTGTCACGCAGGAGATCGCGGGTTCGATTCCCGTCGGGACCGCCATTTTTTAATAAGTAGATTTTACATAAGCCATATCGCTTACATAAAATCTTGTTGGCTCAGTAGCTCAGTTGGTAGAGCAAAGGACTGAAAATCCTTGTGTCGGCGGTTCGATTCCGTCCTGAGCCACCATTTGCGGGTGTAGTTTAGTGGTAAAACCCCAGCCTTCCAAGCTGGTGATGAGGGTTCGATTCCCTTCACCCGCTCCAAATGGGCCTATAGCTCAGCTGGTTAGAGCGCACGCCTGATAAGCGTGAGGTCGATGGTTCGAGTCCATTTAGGCCCACCATGTATTCCGAAGTAGCTCAGTTGGTAGAGCATCCGGCTGTTAACCGGCAGGTCGCAGGTTCGAGTCCTGCCTTCGGAGCCATTGATGGGGAAGTACTCAAGTGGCTGAAGAGGCGCCCCTGCTAAGGGTGTAGGTCGGGCAACCGGCGCGAGGGTTCAAATCCCTCCTTCTCCGCCATCATGCATTGGCCCCTTGGTCAAGCGGTTAAGACACCGCCCTTTCACGGCGGTAACACGGGTTCGAATCCCGTAGGGGTCATCGCAAAAAGCACATTCTTCTTTAATGAAGGATGTGCTTTTTATTTGTAATAAAGCGATACATTTTAAAGCCAGTAGAAGCTCTGATAGAATCAGAGTCTCTACTGGCTTTTTGTAAATTAAATCAGGAATAAGATTTACCTAACTCTGTTAAGCGCTGTGCGAATGGTTCAGTACGATCAAATGCTGCGCCGTAAGTTTCTCGCACTTCATAAGCACTAGTGCCATGTTCTACATAATCCAGACCTGTAACTTCTTCTTCCTCAGATACACGGATTCCGCTAATGGCCTTCGTCACTAAAACAACTCCTGCCGTTGATACGGATACCCAAGCGATTACCGCAATGATACCAACAGCTTGAACAGCGAGTAAAGAAACACTTCCGGTTGTAAAGAGGCCCGATGCTGTATCGAACAGTCCTACTGCAAGCGTTCCCCATACACCAATAATTCCGTGAACTGTAATTGCACCGACTGGATCGTCTACGCGAAGTTTTGCATCCAGTAGTCGAATTCCCTCTGTCATTACAATTCCTGCAATAAAACCAATTATTATCGCAGAAGGGAGGCTCACATTAGCTGCTCCTGCAGTGATTCCCACAAGTCCACTTAATGCTCCATTCAGAGTAAGTGAAGCATCGATTTGACCGTAGCGGAGTTTCGTGTATAGTGCAGTTGAGACGACACCTGCTGATGCAGCCAGTAATGTATTTGTGATAATTGAAGGGACTACAGCAGGATCTGCCGCTAAAGTACTTGCTCCATTGAATCCAAACCAACCCAACCATAGAATGAATACACCTAATGCGCCAAGAGGAATACTATGACCTGGGATGACATTTACTTTTTTCCCTGTGTATTTACCAATACGTGGGCCTAAAATTGCCGCTGCAACAAGAGCTCCAGTAGCACCGGTCAAGTGGACAACTGTTGAGCCTGCAAAATCTATAAAACCTAATTGTGCAAGCCAACCACCAGACCAAATCCAGTGGCCAACAACTGGGTAAATAACGGTAACCATTGCAATGGTTAGAACAAAGTAAGCAGATAGTTTCATGCGTTCAGCAACAGCCCCTGAAATGATTGTTGCTGCAGTGGCAGCGAATACGGCTTGGAAGACGAAGAATGCAATATCATCGACTCCTGTAAGTGCAAATCCACTCGTCCCAATCAAACCATTGAATGAATCACCGAACATGAGTGCATAGCCTACTACAAAATAGAGAAGAGAAGCAATAGAGACGGTAATAAAGTTTTTCATGAGTATGTTTACAGTGTTCTTTGATCGAGTAAAACCAGATTCGACCATTGCAAATCCAGCATGCATGAAGAAAACAAGTATTGTACCGAGCATGATCCACAGCATATTAATAGATGATTGTAAAAGTTCAGGTGTCATAAGATTTCCTCCTTAGTGGACCGCAACGGCGCCCGTCTCTTTTGTGCGAATACGAATTGCTTCTTCAACTGGGTAAATAAATAGCTTTCCATCTCCAACCTTACCGGTAGAGGCATGTTCGACGATTAACTCAATCAGAGATTGTACCTCGGAGTCATCGACAACCATTTCAAGTTTCAATTTAGTATGAAACTCCATCTCATATTTATTGCCTCGGAACAGACCTGTACGACCCTCTTGTTTTCCAATCCCAGCTACCTCACTCACGCTAAATCCATCAATCCCGTGTAAAGCTAGTGCTTGTCGAATCTGTGGGAAGACATCTGGTCGAACAATTGCCTCTATCTTTTTCATACTTGCACCTCCAATGTTAGAATATATAACATCATAAAATTATTTTTCTGAAAAATCAAGCATTATTTTTAAAATGATGTAAAGAAAGTTGACATGAAGTATTTTTCAGGGAGTTTTCGAGTCTAAAGTGTGCGAGCAAATCCGGAAAAGAGTAAAATGAAGATAGTGTGAAGTGTAAAGTCACGGAGGTTTAAACAATGTCAAAACAAGTAGGCTCTCTAACAGGTACTGAGTTTCTCTATACAGAGACGATTGATACAGAAGGAATTTCTCCTATTGCATTTTTTGAAGCTGGGGACCGACACTACCAAGGTCAGCGCTTCTTTTGGCAAAATCGAGAGAAAACCCATACGATTGTTGGGATTGGTCATGCAATCGTATTAAAAGCAACGGGTGATGATAGAGTTGAGGTCATTCAAACGGAATGGAACCGAATAAAGCAATTAGTGGTGAAAGAGCAATTAGACCAAGCACCTTTATTATTTGGAGGGTTTTCATTTGATGCAAAACATCCAGGAAGTGATGAATGGCGTAAGTTTTCATCTTCCTATTTTGTAGTTCCAGAATTTCAATTAGAAATAAAAAATGAATCCACGAAACTCTCCATCAATAGTTTAGTAGAGCGCTCCGATCAGAGTGCTCGTTTTGATGAACTTCGAAAAGAGAGAGACCGTCTTCTTCATGTTGCACAGGTGCAAGAGCGACCACTGTTCGAAAAGGCTGTGGTTATCGAAAAGACGGAGAGGAACGTTCCGGATTATTTGGCTGCTGTGCGCGCGGTAAAAAAAGAAATCACTCGTGGAGAAGTAGACAAAGTCGTAATTTCACGATCGATTGAATTAGATTTTGAGGAACCGGTTTCAACAGGTTCTGCTCTTTACTATGCGCTTCAAGAGCAGCCGGAGAGCTATATCTTTGTCTTAGAAAACGGCGCATCTGCTTTTGTTGGTGCAACACCTGAACGCTTGATTCGTAAAGAGCATGGGATGATTTTTTCAGCTGGAGTGGCTGGTTCTGTTCGTCGCGGAAAAGACGTGGGGGAAGATCAACGTTTAGGAAATGCTTTACTCGCAGATGAGAAAAATCGCGAGGAACATGACTTCGTCGTCTCTATGATTCGCACGGTCATTGAACCGATTTGTACAGATCTGCAAATCCCGCAACAACCTAAGCTTTTAAAAATTCGTGACATCCAGCATTTGTTTTCACCTATTCAGGGCACAGCAAAAAAAGATGCCGATATGTTTTCATTTGTGAAAGCTTTGCATCCGACTCCAGCATTAGGTGGAACACCACGCAAACGAGCTGTTGAACTTATTCGAGAGCTTGAACAGATGGATCGTGGGTATTATGCGGCTCCAATTGGTTTTGTAGATGCAAATGACAATGGAGAATTTGCGGTGGGTATACGATCGGCGCTCCTGCGAGGTGGTAAAGCGCTGTTATATGCAGGAGGTGGAATTGTCTCAGAATCAGAACCACTTGCTGAACTCGAAGAGACAAATGTTAAGTTCCGGCCGATGCTTCGTGTTTTAGGGGGCAACCGTCATGAATTATAAGCAGAATCTCACGGCTTACGTTCGCGCTATACTTTCAGGACTGAAAGACTATGGCGTTTCTGAAGTTGTTATAAGTCCTGGTTCACGTTCAACGCCACTCGCTTATGGAGTTGTGTCGGACCAAGATTTTTCGGCATCTATTCAAGTAGATGAGCGTTCGGCAGCATTTTATGCTCTTGGCCTTGCGAAAGCCTCAGGAAAGCCGGTTGCTCTCATTTGTACATCGGGTTCAGCAGCTGCTAACTATTTCCCTGCAATTGTCGAGGCGTATTATGCGCGTATTCCATTAATCGTGTTAACGGCAGATCGCCCACATGAACTGCGCGAAGTCGGTGCGCCACAAACCATCGATCAGGTGAAAATGTATGGCACGCATGTTAAATGGGCAATAGATTATCCGGTTGTGGATTCATTCGAGGGCACAACGCCTTTTGTATATAGTCAAACAACACGTGCAGTCCTGGAGTCTTGCACGAATCCAAGAGGCCCCGTTCATTTAAATATTCCATTCCGTGAACCGTTGCTCCTTGATTTTGAGATGGAGATTCCAGCGAAACGAGAAAAGATGCTCGATTCGACACAATCGGTTTTATCTGAGCAGATGCGCAGTCAACTAACTACGATAGTTGAGCAAGCGAAATCTGGAATTGTAATCGTTGGAGAACTTGCTCTTTCAAAAGTGAGCATGGTTGAGGATTATTTGGCAGATCTTGGCTGGCCGGTTTTATGCGACCCTTTATCGAATTTACGGTCGTCAAAGCACCCGAAATTAAAGTCTCTTATTATCGAAAACTATGATGCTTTATTAAAAAATGACATGAGTTACGAGAGACTTTCACCAGACGTCGTTATTCGCATTGGTCCACAGCCAGTCTCTAAATTTCTCGGCATCTTCTTAAAAACTTCGAAGCCAACAAGCTTTATAGTGGTAGACGAGGCAGCTCGCTTTCGAGACCCACTTGGACTTGCGACAGAAACGGTCGTGGGAGGTATAGAAGCTTTAGTAGGTATTCAAACAGCTCGATCATCTCATCATAAGAGCTTGGCCATCTGGCAGGCGAACAACGTCGTAGCTAGAGAACTCGTGCATGCTTATCGTGAGGTCGAGCAAGATGAAGGGGCTTATATTGCCACAGTTTTTGATGCTCTTCCTGAAGATGCTGTTTTATTTGCAAGTAGTAGTATGCCGATACGCGATGTAGATACATTCCACACAGCAGATTCTAAAGGGATTTCAATCCTTGCAAACCGAGGGACGAATGGAATTGATGGAGTGGTCTCGACAGCACTCGGTGCTCAAAAAGCTCTAGAAAAGCCACTCTATTTGTTGATTGGGGATCTTGCGTTCTTGCACGATGCAAATGGTCTTTTATTGAGTCGCTATCAACATGTGGAAGCGACGATTATTGTGATGAACAATGATGGAGGAGGCATCTTCTCCTATCTGCCTCAAGCATCTGAACCGGAGTATTTTGAGAAATTGTTTGGCACTGGTTCTGGCGTGACATTTAAGCATCTCGCTGACATGTATTCTATTCCATATGTACTTGTGGAGTCTAAAGAGCAATTGAGTGAGCTCGTTTCGAAATCATCAACTGGTCTACGCATCCTTGAAGTGACTACGAATCGTCAAGCGAATACAAAAGCACACCGTAAACTGTGGAAACGTGTGAAGGAAAGTTGGACTCCGGATGTATAAAGTATGGAATCCTACTGGAACGAAAAAACTGGTCGTTCTGCACGGTTTCACGGGATCACCTCGTTCTTTTGAGCGCGTTGTGGAAATGTTGTCAGAAGATATTCATGTAATCGCGCCAACGCTTCCAGGGCACGGAGAGATCACCTATTCCTATGAAACGTTGGAAATGCATCACCAGATTAACTGGTTGGAGGATTTTCTTCAACAGCACAAGTTGAAAGAAGCTACAGTGCTCGGTTATTCAATGGGAGGGCGTCTAGCAATGGGGTATGCGCAGAAATTTCCTGTGAAGCAGCTGATTCTTGTCAGCAGTTCGCCAGGTATTGAGCTGCAAAACGATCGAGATGCGCGACATGAGGCCGACCAAAATCTTGCTGAGAAAATTCGTCAGAATGGATTGGACTGGTTTGTTTCTTACTGGGAGAACATTCCGTTGTTTGAAAGTCAAAAGCGCCTTCCTGTAGATGTTCAACAGATGGTGCGTTCAGAACGTTTGCAACATGATGCCGAGCAACTCGCTACCAGTTTGGAAGATTTTAGTACGGGGAATATGCCGAGCTACTGGAACGAGTTAGAAAGTTATCATCATCCAGTCCATATGGTTGTAGGAGAACTGGACACAAAGTTTGTGGAGATTGCTAAAAAAATGAGTGCGCGTTTACCGAATGCGACGTTACGCATTGTACCGAATGTCGGCCATGCGATTCAAGTGGAAAATCCGCAAATGTTTGGTACAATAATAGAGGATGTACTTTAAAGGAGGCAACACTATGACAAGAGAATGGCAATCGCTCCGTACATATGAAGATATCAAGTATGAGTTCTTCAACGGAATCGCAAAAATTACAATCAATCGTCCGGAAGTGCGCAATGCATTCCGCCCAAAAACTGTTCATGAATTAATCGATGCGTTTTCACGTGCGCGTGACAACAAAGATATCGGTGTCATCATTTTGACTGGTGAGGGTGAAAAAGCATTCTGTTCTGGTGGAGATCAATCTGTACGTGGCCATGGTGGTTACGTAGGAGACGACGAAATTCCACGTCTGAATGTACTTGATCTGCAACGCTTAATCCGTGTGATTCCAAAGCCAGTAGTGGCAATGGTAGCAGGATACGCAATTGGTGGCGGACACGTTTTACACGTTGTGTGTGACTTATCTATCGCAGCGGACAACGCTCGTTTCGGTCAGACGGGTCCACGTGTCGGTTCATTTGATGCAGGATACGGTTCTGGTTACCTTGCACGTATCGTTGGTCACAAGAAAGCGCGTGAAATCTGGTACTTATGCCGTCAATATGATGCGCAACAAGCACTTGATATGGGCTTAGTAAACACTGTTGTTCCTTATGCAGATCTTGAAGATGAGACAGTGAAATGGTGTGAAGAAATGCTTGAGATGTCTCCAACAGCTCTTCGTTTCTTGAAAGCAGCAATGAACGCTGACACAGATGGACTTGCAGGACTTCAACAAATGGCTGGAGACGCAACATTACTGTACTACACTACGGATGAGGCAAAAGAAGGCCGCGATGCATTTAAAGAAAAGCGTAAGCCGAACTTTGGTCAATTCCCACGATTCCCTTGATTTACTCGTAAGCTGTCCAACTGGGCAGCTTTTCTTTTTCTAGGAAAGGACTGGCAGTATGTACCCAAATCTTTTACGTAAACGTGTAGCTTTAACGCCTGATCGAATTGCTTTTGAAATGAATGGTACTTTGTATTCGTGGTCGGAAGTTTATAAGGAAGTAGAACGCATCGCACAGCGACTTCCTGGAAAGAGCGGCGACCGAGTGGCGTTTTGGGCGAAAAATAGTGAAAGCATGTACTTCTATATTCTCGCGGCGCTATTGAAAGAGTTTGAGATTGTTTTTTTCAATGATCGTTTGACGCAGGAGGAGTTTCTTTTTCAACAACTGGATTCAGAAGTGGTATGGACGGTCACTGATCAAAAAGAGCGTGCACTCCTTGAACATGTATTTTTATATGAAACTATTCTTGGAGACCGATTTGAGACTCTGGACCCGCAAGATATGTGGGCTGCGAACCGAACCATTTCGATCATGTATACTTCCGGGACGACCGGTCGCCCTAAGGGAGTGAGACAGACGCTTGAGAACCATATGACGAGTGCGCTCGGGTCTGCTTTAAATTTAGGGATCTTACCGGAAGATAAATGGCTCTGTGTAATGCCGCTTTATCATATCAGTGGGTTTTCAATGATCATGCGCTCACTCATTTACGGCTCGACTCTCGAGTTGCATGATAGATTCCGTCCAGAGAGCGTGATGAGAGCAATCCAAACGCGAGGAGTCACGCATCTTTCCGTAGTGACAACGATGTTGCAGCAACTTCTTGAAATCGTAGAAAATGAGCAGGAACCACTGCCTTCGACTTTTCGAGTTGCACTTGCAGGGGGAGGACCTGTTCCCGTTCCTTATCTTGAGAAAGCCCAGCTCTATGGATTCCCGGTTATCCAGACGTATGGTATGACAGAGACTTCTAGTCAGACATGTACGCTAGGAGCAGAGGACGCCATTCGAAAAGCTGGGTCAGCCGGAAGGCCATTGTTTTTTGCTGACGTTCGAATAGACGGGGAGAACGAAGGAGAAATTTGGGTGCGTGGTTCTCATGTGACACCTGGTTATATCGGAATGGCTTCTACTCAGCAGTCGACAACGGAAGACGGGTGGTTCAAAACTGGGGATATTGGTCGTATTGATGAAGAGGGTTACTTATACATTTTGGATCGCCGGTCAGATTTGATTGTTTCTGGTGGAGAAAACATTTATCCTGCAGAGGTAGAACAGGCATTACTGGCTCATCCGGATGTACTTGATGCAGGTGTTGTCGCGATGGACGATGCCAAGTGGGGGCAGGTACCTGTGGCATTTGTGCAAGTGAAAGACGGCTGCGAACCAGATCTGAAGACGTTCTTGTCAACAAGCCTTGCTTCTTACAAACAGCCGGTTCACTATTATTTTGTGGACGCGCTTCCTCGGAATGCTTCCAATAAGCTTGTGCGACGTGAACTGAAGGACCGGTTACTTTAGATGTGGAGCCGACTGTTCAGAAATTGTGCGAGATGACAGCGTGGACTGTGAAGCGCTTTTTGCTTCATGGGCCGCGATGGCTTCTTGCGGGATTTCTAGGAGGCGTAACTCGATTTCATGTAGATGTGGAGAACGCCGCTCAAGAAAAGTTGAGTTCCGCTACGGGGCTGCTTTCCGAGGGCGCTGCGTGAGCTTCCTCGTCGCAGGCTCCTGCGAGATCTCACGGCAGACTGGAATCCCACTGGAGTCAGCCCCTCCACTACACCCAACTTTAGTTTCGACAAGTGCGATGATGCGTCTTCAAAATCTTATTAAGGGGTGACAGGCACCAAATGGAAGTGGTTTCCAAATGGTGACAGGCACCAATTAATGACAATTTAAAAACCAGCTGCTTCTCTTAAAGATCTAGAGAAGCAACTGGTTTTTATTTTGGTAGTTAGCTTATTGCAAAGCTGTACGCAGTGTTTCGATATTTCGTTCCATTAATGAAATATAGTCTTCACCGTTGTCGATGTCTTCTTGAGTTAAAACACCTAAGTTATGAAGAGAAAGAGTTTCTGCTCCGACTTCATTGCGAATGATTTCAGTCAGCTTTGATGAAACATTTTGTTCTGTTAAGATATACTCAATTTCTTGTTCACGTGCTTGATCGACTAAAGAAGCCAACTCTTTTTGCGAAGGCTCGTCTTGCGTGCTGATACCAGCGACTGCGATTTGGTTAAGGCCATAGTCTTTTACCCAATATCCAAATGCTGCGTGAGATACAAAGAATGTATCGCGGGTAGCTTCAGAAACCATTTCTTCAAAAGAAGCATCTAAGGCAATTAACTCTTTTTCAAGTGCTGCAAAGTTTTCATTGAAGAATTCTTCGTTTTCAGGAGAAGCTTCAATCAATTCATCACGGACAGTTTTTGCTAGTTCAATGCTTAGTGTAGGAGAAATCCACACGTGTGGATCAAGTGGACCGTGGTCGTGTCCTTCGTGAGAATCTGCTGACTCATTATGGCCGTGTTCGTCTTCTGAGTGATCATCGTGTCCATGTTCTTCGTCGTGTCCATGCTTCTCTTCTTCAGAATGATCATGCCCGTCGTCTGTCGCATCTAAAAGCATATCATCCGAAATTGAATCCGCGAGTTCAACAATTTCTACTTGCTGATTTGCAAGAGTATCTTTTGCACTGCTAATAAATCCTTCTAATCCCAAACCGATAGCAAATAGACGATCTGCATCAGCATATTTGATCATGTCTTGCTGGGAAGGCTCAAAGGTATGTTCGTCAGCGCCGGGTGGATATACAGATTCTACTGTTACAAATTCTCCGCCGATTCTTTCTGAGAAGTATTCCAGTGGATAAACAGTAGTATAGATGGAAAGTGTATCCACCTGTTCTGCTGATTCTGCAGGTTGTGTTTCAGGTGTTTCAGTTTCTGGTTGTGTTTCTGAAGAACAAGCGGCAAGTGTTAAAGCGGAAGCAGCAAATAGGGGCAAAGCATATTTTTTCATAATTTCCTCCAAATAGTAATGATTACGTTTTATAAATGACTTTCTAATCATACAAGCTGCATAAAAAAAATGCAACAAAAAACCACCAATTACTTTTTTGGTGGCCATTCGTCAGGAACAGGGTCTAATCCGCCTTCATGAAAAGGATGACATTTTGATATACGGCGTACTGTTAAAAATCCGCCTTTCAGTGCGCCATGTTTTTGGATGGCTTCTACACCGTAATGGGAACAGGTCGGGTAAAAGCGACAGCTTGGTGGAGTCAGGGGAGAGATAGCTTTTTGGTAAAAGCGAATAATCGCTATAAAAATTTGTTTCACATCAGTTCACCTCATGATGTTTAGTTTACTCCATAAGATGGGAATATGAATAGTAGACCGACTTAAAAGGAGAGATGTTTTTATGTCAGCAGCTTTAAACAAAGAACTGAACAAACAAGTAGCCACATGGTCCGTCATGTACACGAAGTTACATAATTACCATTGGTATGTAAAGGGACCAACTTTCTTCACACTCCACGCGAAGTTTGAAGAACTCTACAACGAAGCGACACTGCATATGGATGAGATTGCAGAGCGTCTCCTTACGTTAGGTGGAAAACCAACGGCAACACTAAAAGAGCACCTTGAACTTTCAGTAGTTAAGGAAGCAACAGGCAAAGAATCAACTGAGCAAATGGTTGGGACCATCGTCAAAGACTTTGACACGATTATGAAATCGTTGAAAAAAGGAATGGACGAAGCAGCGAAAGACGAAGATGATATGACTGAAGATCTGCTAAACGCCATCTATCAAAGTATCGAAAAACACCAGTGGATGCTCAACGCATTCCTTGGGGACACAAACGAATAGTAGTTGTAGTTGTAGTTGTAGTTGTTAAAAACTGTTTCAATGTTTAATTTTGTGTAGGGGTGACTCCAGCGGGATTAAAAGCGGAAGCTGAGACCTTGGCTCAGCCCGCGCCCGCGGAACGCTTCCCCTACACAACAACACAAATTATGAGGAGTTTCTTATTTTTGAGAAACTCCTTTTTCTTATGTGCCGTATCAACTTTGATATACTCAAAGGGAAGAAAGGCGTGAGAGAATGCTGCTATTTCAAGATTTGACTAATACACAAGTTAAGTTTTCATTTGAACCCAATCAGTTTGAAAGGGAGTCTCATCATGTGCTCGTCATTGTTCGCAAAGGTCCAAAGTTTTTACTAACCAAACACTCTACGCGAGGGTATGAATTTCCAGGTGGGAAACGGGAAGTAGGGGAATCGCTTGAAGATGCAGCCCTTCGAGAAGTTTATGAAGAGACTGCGATTCAGATTCAAAATCTTACTTGGCTCGCATCTTACGAAGTGCAAAGTGATGAACCATTTGTGAAAACCGTGTTTTTGGCGGACTTTAAAAAGGTGGATCACTTTGATGCTCTCCATGAAACGACGGCTCGCGAGTGGTTGACGCTTCGAGATATTGAAAGACATCCGTTTTTGAGTTTTTATATGAAAGACGATGGGATGAAAGCAATCCTGACGCAACTAAAAAAGAAGTTCCCACTTTATAAGAAACATCGGATTCCTAGTCCAAATAGCAAAGTCCGCATATACGAAGTAACCTATTATTCTGATGAATTTCTCGTAAAGGGATGGCTAGCTGAACCAGTTGCAGGGGCACAAGAAGCCATTGTCTATTTACGCGGAGGAATCAATCAAATCGGAAAAGTACGAGGAGCTCGAATTGCACAAATTGCAGCTCAAGGGTTTACGGTATTCGCACCGCACTATCGCGGTTCGTTTGGAGGCGAAGGAAAAGACGAGTTTGTGGGTGCCGATCGTCAAGACGCTTACGGAGCTGTTGATTATTTAGCGGCTTGCGGCTATACACGTATTCATCTGTTTGCGTTTAGTCGTGGTGGAATCATGGCATTGTGGGCAGCGGTGATGCGACCCGAAGTGACCTCGCTCGTGACTTGGGGAGGAGTGTCTTCCATCTATTTGACTTATGAAGAACGTGTAGACATGCGCCGGATGATGAAACGCATCTACGGCGGGACCCCTAAAAAGGCTCCAGATGCGTTTGAAGACCGTGACGTGCTACATCAATTAGAGCGTATGAATGCACCCGTTCTCATCATTCACGGGGAACTAGATACTAATGTTGGGTTTGAGCACGCAACGATTCTGGAGGAGAAATTGAAAGGTTTAAATAAGCCTGTGACTACGAGGTATCTAGAAAACCACCATCACTTTGTGCCCGACCCACTGAACCGACAGATTTTACGCGAAGCGCTCGAGTGGATGCTTGAGCAGGGGCGCTGAGCGAGCGTTCATCGGACGAATTGGAGATTTCTTCTACACTACCCGTGATTTCTTCTACCCAAATCGGTTTTTATTCTCCCGAAGTCATATTATGGAAACTAACTAAAGAAAATGTGCAAAAAACAAGGCCTACTCGGATTGAGTAGGCCTTGTTCTGTATGTCCAATTAAATAATTGGTCCACCTTTAGAGATGATCTCTTCAGAAACACCAGAGAACTTATTGAAGTTCTCGCGGAAGCTATCTGCAAGTTCTTTTGCTTTTTTGTCATAAGCATCTTTGTCTGCCCATGCATTACGTGGGTTCAAGACGTCACTTGGTACGCCAGGAACTTCTTTAGGAATCGCAACGCCGAATACAGAACCTTGCTCTGTTTCTACGTTCTCAAGTTTCCCTTCGATTGCAGCGCGAACCATAGCGCGTGTGTAAGAAAGTTTCATACGCGTTCCAACGCCATACTCTCCACCAGTCCAACCTGTATTGACAAGGTAGACGTTTGCGCCGTGTTCGTCAATTTTGTTTCCAAGCATCTCTGCGTATACAGCAGCTGGAAGTGGTAGGAAAGGAGAACCGAAGCATGTTGAGAATACTGGTTGTGGACTTGTAATCCCGCGCTCAGTTCCCGCAAGTTTTGATGTGAAGCCACTTAGGAAATGGTACATCGCTTGTTCTTTTGTTAATTTCGAGATTGGAGGCAAAACGCCAAACGCATCCGCCGTTAAGAACACGATTGTTTTTGGATGACCTGCAACAGAAGGCACCATGATGTTGTCGATGTAATCGATTGGATAGGCAGCACGTGTATTCTCTGTTAAAGAGTTGTCATCGTAATCTGCTTCACGTGTTTCTTCATTTACGACTACGTTCTCAAGAACAGTACCGAATTTGATTGCGTTATAGATCTCAGGCTCATTTTCTTCTGTTAGGTTGATACATTTTGCGTAGCATCCGCCTTCCATATTGAAGACGCCCGTATCTGACCAACCATGCTCGTCGTCACCAATTAAATGACGGCCTTTGTCTGCAGATAAAGTTGTTTTCCCAGTTCCAGACAGACCGAAGAACAATGTAACGTCGCCTTCTTCGCCTACGTTTGCAGAACAGTGCATTGGAAGAATCCCTTGCTCAGGAAGCAAGTAGTTCATAATACCAAAGATGGATTTTTTCATCTCACCCGCATACTCCGTACCACCGATTAGTACGATGCGCTCTTCAATAGACACCATGATGAAGGTCTCAGAGTTCGTACCATCAACTGCAGGATCTGCTTTGAACGTTGGAGCACTCACGATTGTGAATTGTGCTTCGTGGTTAGCAAGCTCTTCAGCGGTTGGACGAATGAATAATTGATGGGCGAACAAGTTGTGCCATGCGTATTCATTGATTACTTGGATTGGTAGGCGAGACGCTTCGTCTGCACCAGCGAACCCTTTAAATAAGAAAAGAGCATCTTTTGTTTGTAGGTAATCGACAACTTTTGCATATAAGTTTTGGAATACTTCTTTTGAGATTGGGCGGTTGACTGAACCCCAATCTACTTTATCACGTGAAATATCTTCATCTACCATATATTTATCTTCTGGGGAACGCCCCGTATACTTTCCAGTTTCAGCACGTAGTGCACCAGTTGAAGTCAGCATACCTTCACCACGAGCAGTTGCTTGTTCAACAAGTTCCGCTACAGATAGTTGCGTGTGGACTTGGTCTCCCGATAATAAAGACTGAATTGCGCTTTTTGTATCGATCGATTGCATAGGTTAAATACCATCCTTAAATAGATTTTCCGAAGTGACGGAATGCTAATATGTGAATTAGTATAACACATTAAACTAAATAGTCTACACTAATACGTCACTTGATTAGTGATTTTTTTGTGGGGACTTTCACACAGTTTTTTGTTGACTTTCGATAGGTGAATGCGTATGATGGAAAATTGAACGGATACTCTTATCCCGAGCTGGTGGAGGGGTCAGGCCCTATGAAACCCGGCAACCTCAATAAGATAGAGATGCAACACTTATTGAAAAGGTGCCCAACCTGAGACAGGGGATTCCCCTGATTGATAAGAGTGAAAGGTGCAAAGAAATCATCCTTTCCTCATTAGTGAGTGAAAGGATTTTATTATTTATGAACGCCTTCAACCATGCGCCAAATCCAAAACAGCTTCAAGTATTCTAGGCTTGCCATGGGGAATGAGTACCGGTTCAATTCACGGGAGCAATCCCGCAGGATCAAGAAGGAGGAAATATATCATGACACAACGTCGATTATTCACTTCGGAATCAGTAACAGAAGGCCATCCGGATAAGATTTGTGACCAAATCTCAGATGCGATCCTTGACGCAATCTTAACTGAAGACCCGAATGCACGTGTAGCGTGCGAAACAACCGTCACAACTGGACTTGTTCTAGTTGCTGGAGAAATTACAACATCTGCTTATGTAGACATTCAAAAAACGGTGCGTGAAACAGTTCGAGAAATCGGCTACACACGTGCAAAATTCGGTTTTGACGCAGATACATCTGCTGTTTTAACTGCAATTGATGAGCAGTCTGCAGATATCGCGGCTGGAGTAGACCGTGCACTTGAAGCACGCGAAGGGTCTATGACAGACGCTGACATCGAAGCTATCGGAGCGGGTGACCAAGGTCTGATGTTCGGATTTGCTTGTAATGAAACAGAAGAATTAATGCCACTTCCAATCAGCTTGGCGCACAAATTATCACGCCGCTTATCGGAAGTACGTAAAAACGAAACACTTGAGTACTTACGTCCAGACGGTAAAACACAAGTGACTGTTGAATACGATGAAAACGGCAAGCCAGTGCGTGTCGATACAATCGTAATTTCTACACAACACGCTCCTGAAATTACGCTAGAGCAAATTCAGTCTGATTTGAAAGAACACGTCATCAACGCAGTCGTACCGGCTGAGTGGATTGACGAAAACACGAAATACTTTATCAACCCAACTGGCCGCTTCGTAATCGGTGGACCACAAGGAGATGCTGGTTTAACTGGCCGCAAAATTATCGTTGATACGTACGGTGGTTATGCACGTCACGGTGGCGGTGCATTCTCTGGGAAAGATGCAACAAAAGTTGACCGCTCTGCAGCATATGCAGCTCGTTATGTTGCGAAAAATCTCGTAGCAGCGGGTCTTGCGGATAAAGTAGAAGTGCAACTTGCTTATGCAATCGGTGTAGCACAGCCAGTTTCAATTGCTGTGGATACATTCGGTACAGGAAAAGCAACAGAAGCAGACATGGTAACATGGATTCGCGAGTTGTTTGACCTACGCCCAGCGGGAATCATCAAGATGCTTGATCTTCGTCGTCCGATCTACAAGCAAACTGCTGCGTACGGACACTTTGGTCGTACAGACATCGATGTACCATGGGAAAAAACAGACAAAGCAGCTGAGTTAAAAGCAAAAGCTGGTTTATAAAATGAGGAAACTCCCGAGGAATTTACTTCCTTGGGAGTTTTTTTGTTATTCTTGCAAACCTTTATAGTATTGACCCTTTTCATGATACTCACGCACAATGCGCTCCATGTCCTTCTTATCTTCCTCATTGACAGCTCGCACAACCTTCGCTGGCCGTCCATATGCCATCATACCAGCAGGAATCATTTTTCCTTGAGGGACGAGACTACCGGCTCCAATAAATGCACCTTCTCCGATTTCTGCACCATCTAAAATGATGGAACCCATTCCAATCAAGGCACCTTTCCGGATAGTGCAACTATGCAGTGTCACTTGATGACCGACCGTTACTTCGTCTTCTATGACAAGTGGGAACTGAGGACTTTGGTGAAGGCAACAAAGATCTTGGATGTTGACCTTACGACCAATGCGTGTCGCATTGACGTCGCCGCGAATGATAGTGTTGAAAAATACTGAAGACCCTTCACCGATTTCTACATCTCCTGTGATGGTCGTGAAATCCGCAATAAACACGGACGGATGGATATTTGGAGTTTTTTCGCCAAATGGATAGATCATAACAGACTTCCTTTCTATACCCTTGCTATACTATAAAGTAAGTGTAGCAGAATGAGAAAGGGGAAGGTAGCCATGTGGATATGGGAAACCGAAAACCAACCGAAAGCCATTGTCGTTATCGTCCATAATGTATTGGAACATCATAGACGCTACGCATGGGTTATAGAATACTTACGAAGCAACGACTGCCATGTTGTCATGGGTGATCTTCCAAGTCACGGAGAAGCCGCGAAGAACAAAGGCCTCCATAATGAATCGATTGATGAATATGAACTGTATTTGGAGCGCGCCATAGAGTATGCGAGCCAATTTCATTTACCGATATTTTTACTGGGGCACGGATTCGGAGCCACGACGATTCTTCACTATATGCGAAAACCGAGAGAGTCGGTTGCAGGCCTTCTTCTGACAAGTCCTTGGATCGACTTAAAAGCAACCCCTTCGAAATGGTCAAACCGCTTAGCAAAACTAACAATCAATCAACGTCTTGAGTTCCCACTCGATGCTGAACTCTATATTTCGGATGCCGTTCTCCAACAAGAATATCAGGAAGACGAACTCGTACATACGACGGTCACTACGGAATGGTATGAAGCATTGCAAGAGCGAATGAAAACAGTCGGACAATCTTCACGCGAATGGACAGTGCCTGTTTGGTTACAACTGGCAGCAGAGGACAAAGTGATTTCAGTGCCAGCTGTGCGCACATGGATGGCGGGTCAAAAATTCCCGACGCTTCATTACTCGGAATGGACGTCTGCGCGCCATGATATTCATCAACATACCGATCGTGAATTTGTAGCAAAGAGTGCGATTGATTTCATTCATTTGGCCGTTCTTCGGCTTGGTTATGTCCTATGACGTCTGACCTCGTATATGATATACTCGTATGACAAACCTTATAAGGAGAGGAATCATGCAGCAACTCATTCGTAATATTATAGTAGAAAGTCCATCAAAAGTTGGAAATTTAGGTCTTGTCACTTCTGCCATCGGAGCAGCGGAAGGGGATATTGGCGATATTAAGTTGATCAAAAGCGGTCCGTTGACAACTGTTCGCGATATTTCCGTCACTTGTCGGGATGAAGTACATTTACAAACGGTTATCCAAAACATCGAGTCAATTGGCAATGGCGTTGAGATCCATGCAGTGACGGATGATGTGTTGAAAGCACATGAAGGTGGAAAAATTGCGATGAAGAGCACCATTGATGTGCGTTCACTCGGCGATTTGCAGCGCGTCTATACACCTGGAGTAGCAAGTGTCTGTTTAGAAATTGAAAAGCACCCTGAGCAAGCAAAGTATTTCACTTCAATTGGGAAATCAGTGGCGATTGTAACAGATGGAACGGCAATTCTTGGCTTAGGAAATATCGGCTCTGTCGCTGGCATGCCGGTTATGGAAGGGAAGTCTGTTTTACTCGATCAGTTCGTTGGCTTAAGCGGCGTACCGATATTATTAGACACAAGTGACCCTGATAAAGTTGTAGAGACAGTCAAGCATATTCACCAAGGTTTTGGTGCCATCTTACTTGAAGATATTGGTTCTCCTCATTGCTTTGAGATTGAAGAACGCTTAAAAGCAGAATTACCGATACCAGTCATGCACGATGACCAGCACGGAACAGCAGTCGTGACATTGGCAGCCGTTTTAAATGCTTGCCGCGCAACAGGTGTTGATCCGACTAAAGCAGTCGTGGGTCAAATCGGTCTCGGCGCAGCAGGACTCGCCATCGTTCGCATGTTGTTAGCGTATGGTGTGAAAGATGTTTACGGAATCGATCGTCAGCCAGAAGCCATTGAGCGTCTTCACAAATATGGCGGTAAATCAAAGGACTCATTAGATTCATTAATGGCAGAATGCGACATCGTCATTGCGACAACGGGTGTAGAAGGCTTGATTAAACCGGAAATGGTGCGTGAAGGCCAAATCATTTTAGCGTTATCTAACCCTAATCCGGAAATTCAACCGGCAGCAGCGATCAAAGCAGGTGCTGCATTCGCAGCAGATGGACGTTCAGTCAACAATGTTGTCGGCTTCCCAGGAATTTTCCGTGGGGCTCTCGATGCGGAAGCAAAACAAATCACGTATCCAATGCTTATCGCAGCAGCGGAAGCGATTGTAAGCCACACGCGCCGTGGCGAATTGATTCCAACTCCGCTAGATCCAGCACTTCACATGGTTGTGGCCCGAGCAGTAGAGGAAGCAGCCGCGAAGGAACAAATTTAATAAATAAAACCAGTATCATCTCTTGATTCAATTCAAGAGTCGATACTGGTTTTTTAGTTCTTTCTCTCAATCACCACAAGCTCCGGCGGCGAATTTTGTTGATTGAGAAAGGCGCTATGCAGAACCTGGTACTGTTCTTGTGGCAATGTGGCTACGAAGTCAAGAACTGCAGAACGTTCGATTTTTCCAGTTTGATGACCGTGATAGATGACAAGGACAATGCGACCTTTCACAACGAGCAGTCGAATGGCTGCTTCAATCGCTTGAATCGTCTTCGAACTTTCCGTAGTAACGGTATGATCTGCACCGGGAAGATAACCTAAATTAAATACAACTGCACGCACGTCTTGTGAGATAAATTCCTCAATGCGCTCATGACCTGCTAAGATGACTTCTGCATGTTCCACTCCCGCACTCGATAGGCGCTGTTTGGTTGACTCGACAGCCGCCTGTTGTATATCAAACGCCACAACCTTTCCACTAGGAGTTACAAGCTTTGCTAAGAATAAAGTATCGTGACCGTTTCCAGCAGTTGCATCCACGACCACGTCACCGGGCTCGATAATTTCTTTTAAATAGATCTTCGATTGATTTAACGCATTTTGTAACATACAGGCACGTCCTTTCCACTCTAGTTTATCATCTTGTTGGAATATGAAAAAAGGTCTAAAATGGGTGGAGTGAATGGAGATGACGAATCATGCCAAAGCGTGTTTGGCTTTTAGTAATTGGAATGTTGATCAATGTCACAGGGAACTCATTGCTGTGGCCTTTAAATACTATTTATATGAATGACTACTTAGGAAAATCGTTATCCGTCGCTGGACTTGTGTTAATGGCAAACGCAGGTGCTGGGATCATTGGAAATCTGCTTGGAGGTTGGATGTTTGACCGGCTAGGTGGGTATAAATCCATCATGTTCGGTATTACAATCACACTCGTGGCCCTCATTGGGTTAAATTTTTGGCACGGATGGCCCCATTATGTGTACTTTATGATTTTAATTGGGCTTGGCGGTGGAATTGTCTTCCCGAGTATGTACGCACTTGTCGGAACCGCTTGGCCAGAAGGTGGGCGGCGCGGGTTCAACGCCATTTATTTGGCAGCGAACGTGGGAGTGGCCCTAGGACCAGCTGCAGCAGGAATTATTGCGAGTTACTCGTTCGATTATTTGTTTACAGCGAACATGTGGATGTATGTACTATTCTTCTTGCTCGCGCTTGTTGCCTACCGCGAATATGACACGAAAGCGGCCGTCAATACAAACGTCTTGCAAGAACGGAGCAAGATTGACCGAAAAGCACCATTCTATGCATTGCTGCTGATCTCTGGTGCGTATTTACTCGCATGGGTTGGCTATGTACAGTGGCAATCTACAATTTCAACATATACCCAGCAGATTGGAATCACGTTGAAACAGTACAGTTTGTTGTGGACGATTAACGGTGCGCTTATTGTGCTTGCACAACCACTCATTGCACCCATCGTGAAACGGCTCGAACACCGCATCAAATTGCAGATGGTTGTCGGTCTCATTATTATGCTCATTTCCTTTATTGTCGTAGCTTTCGCCGAACAGTTTACAATGTTTGTCGTATCCATGGTGATATTGACGCTCGGAGAAATGTTCGTCTGGCCGGCGGTTCCAACGATTGCGAATCAACTAGCACCACCCGGGAAAATTGGGTTTTATCAAGGCATCGTCAACAGTACGGCTACGGTAGGCCGCATGATTGGGCCTGTCATAGGAGGAGTCATTGCAGACCTCCAAGGAATGAGTGTGATGCTACTATTCATTACTGTTTTCATGGCAGCAGCGATTATACCCGCTGTTTTATATGACAGACCCCTTCGAAAGGAGACGGAACAATGAAAGACTGGATCGGGTTATTATCAACAGAAGTATTGGATCAAATTCTCGAAAATGCATTTCAATGGTTCGTGGTAGTCGACCGGGAGGCAAAGATTTTATACATCAATGAAGAGTACTGTCATTTTCTTGAGGTCAAGCGTAAAGACGCCATTGGTCAACATGTCGCAGATGTCATTGAAAATACGGAGATGCACAAAGTAATGGAAAAGGGAGAGGCAGACATTGCCGCGCCTCATTACATTAAAGGGACCTATATGCTCGCAAACCGAGTACCTCTAGTTGTAGAGGGAGAAATCGTCGGCGCCTTCGGAAGTGTAATATTTCGAGATATGACGGACTGGAAACGACTGAGCGCCCATGTTAAGACGACAATGGAACGAATCGATCAACGGTTTAGTGGTACTGCAGATCACTTGACGGATCTTGAAGACATTATTGGTGAATCACCGGGCATTCGAAAAGTGAAAGAGGCAATCCGCATGATCGCGCCAACGAAACTTCCAGTGGTCATCGAAGGGGAAACCGGCACCGGAAAAGAAATGTTTGCAGAAAGCATTCACAAGCTATCCGACCGTTCCGATAAACCGTTGCTCAAATTAAATTGTGCAATGATTCCTCAAGAGCTTGCAGAAAAGGAGCTGTTTGATCCACAGGAAGGTAAGGTGTATCAAGCTGCCAGTGGAACGCTTGTGTTAGAAGAAGTTCATGCGTTAGCAATACCGGTCCAAGCGAAACTGTTACGATTTTTGACTGAAAATGAACAGTCGACAACCGACGTGCGTCTTCTGTTCTCATCGAATCGAAATCTTGCAGAACTCGTATCTACAGGGAGCTTCCGTGAAGATTTGTATTACCGGATTCAATCAGTGTATCTAAAGATTCCACCATTACGAGAGCGTATGGAAGATTTTTCACTTCTAACGAGATATTTCATCCACCGAATCGAACAACAAGAGGGAAGAAGAGGTTTGAAAGTCGATCCGAAAACGTTGCGTCATTTAGTGGAGTATCAATGGCCAGGAAATGTACGTGAACTATACAACACTTTGCGTGCGATGGTCTATATGACAGAAGGGAATCGACTCACGACGGCTTCTATTCCCATGCATGTGTTCCAATCCTCAAAAACAAATCATGCAACATCGGGAAAGCTGGAAGATATTTTAGCGCAAACGGAAGTCCAAGTGCTCGAAAATGCTCTTGCCGCATTTCCAGACAAAACAGAGGCGGCCAAGGCACTTGGCATCAGTAGATCGACATTGTATGAAAAATTAAAAAAATATAACTTATGACCTAAAATCCGGATTTTAAGACAAAGTGTCTTATTTTCCGGATTTTTTAAATAGCTTTTATACAGTGCCCATACCTGTTTTTGAATGAATGTGTACGGAAAATCGGACAAGTTTCGAAGTTGAGATTGTCACAGTTTCGTCACAGTCTATTGCGATGTCTCGGTCCTTCTGTTTTAATACTTATGAAAGCGCTTTTTTACACACAACTCGAGGAGGAAGTTTCCTATGAAGCCAATCTATTCTTCTGCAGAAGAAGCAGTAAGCCAAATTCAGGACGGAGCAACACTTATGGTAGGTGGCTTTGGTCTTGTCGGTATACCGGAGCAACTGATCATCGCTCTTGTAAACAAAGGTGTTAAAGATTTAACAGTCATCTCCAATAACTGTGGAGTCGACGACTGGGGATTAGGTTTATTACTAAAAAATAAGCAAATCAAAAAAATGATCGGTTCGTATGTTGGAGAGAACAAAGAATTTGAACGCCAAGTTCTGTCTGGCGAAATCGAAGTTGAATTAACGCCACAAGGGACGCTCGCTGAAAAATGTCGTGCAGGTGGGGCAGGGATTCCTGCATTCTTCACACCAGCCGGAGTCGGCACTGTTGTTGCTGATGGCAAAGAAGTCCGTGAATTTGACGGCAAAGAATATGTCTTAGAAGAAGCACTTGTTGCGGATTTCGCACTCGTACGTGCATCAACAGCAGATAAATTCGGAAACCTCATCTACAATAAAACAGCTCAAAACTTCAATCCAATGATGGCGGCAGCTGGTAAAGTGACGATCGCTGAAGTGGAAGAAATCGTGGAGACAGGTACTCTAGATCCAGCGATGATCCATACACCGAGCGTATATGTGCAAGGTCTATTCCAAGCGAAGCAAGAAAAGCGGATTGAACGTTTAACGACACGAGACTAATTAGAGGAGGGATTTTCATGACTTTATCAACACGCGAATTTATTGCAAAACGTGCAGAGATGGAAATTGAAGATGGCAACTATGTGAATCTCGGTATTGGGATTCCGACACTTGTTGCAAACTTTATTGCACCGAACAAAACGGTTGTCTTACAATCTGAAAACGGTCTACTTGGAATAGGGCCCTACCCTACAAAAGACCAAGTTGATCCAGACTTAATCAACGCAGGGAAAGAAACTGTGACAACTATTCCAGGTTCTGCATTCTTCACAAGCGCAGAGTCTTTTGCCATGATCCGTGGAGGCCACATTGACGTTGCCATCCTTGGTGGTATGGAAGTATCTGAAAAGGGTGACCTTGCCAACTGGATGATTCCAGGAAAGATGATCAAAGGTATGGGTGGCGCGATGGACTTGGTGCACGGCGCAAAGAAAATTATTGTCATCATGGATCACGTGGCAAAGGACGGATCTCCGAAGATTAAAAAAGAATGTACGCTTCCTTTGACAGGTAAAGGTGTTGTGAATTTAATTATCACAGACCGTGCTGTCATTGAAGTGACAGAACATGGACTCGTCCTCAAAGAAGTATTTGAAGGACATACAATTCAGGGCGTCGTAGAAGCAACAGAAGCGGACCTGAATGTGGATAACGTGAAGGAGAACGTTTCGTTCTAATACGACCCGATGACTAGATGGGGGAAATAAAATGGAAACAATTTTTAGTATGATCGGTCTGCTAGGAGGACTCTTTCTATTAATCTTTTTGACGATGAAAGGTGTTAATATCATCGTCGTTGGGCCAATTTCCGCAATTTTTGTTGCTGTATTATCAGGGATGCCACTATTTCCGCAACTTGCGGCTGAAGGCGTACCAAACTTTGTAACGAGTTACATGACTGGGTTCACAGGTTTCATCATGTCTTGGTATTTGATGTTCTTACTTGGTGCGATTTTCGGGAAAGTGATGGAAGATAGCGGAGCAGCGGATGCTGTTGCAAAGTTTGTAACTGACAAACTAGGTTTGAAATATGCAGTATTAGCTATTGTTATCGCCTGTGCTATCTTGACGTACGGTGGAGTTTCTTTATTTGTAGTTGCATTTGCCGTCTATCCAATGGCAATTTCACTATTCAAACAAGCGAACTTACCAAGACGCTTTATTCCGGCAACATTAGGTCTTGGTTCTGTGACGTTCACGATGACATCAGCAGGTTCACCAGAAATTCAAAACTGGATTCCGATTCCTTTCCTTGGCACGAATGCCTATGCAGGGTGGGAAGTTAGTATCATTGTCGCCATCTTCATGGCTGTATTTGGTTATATGTGGTTAAAAAAGCTAATTGTGAAAGCAGTAAACAAAGGAGAAGTGTTTGAGGCACGTCCAAATGATCCAACGTTTGACACGACACGACCATTACCAAACCCATTCCTTTCTTTTGTACCTCTCGTTGTCGTATTGATCATTGCATTCATCTTCCATGATTCACTGCAGCAGTCGGCTTTAATCATTGCCTTGTTGTCTGGTATTTTGGCAACATTCATTGTTAGCTGGAGATACTTTAAAAATCCATGGGAAGCTGTCTCACAAGGGACTCTTGGAGCAATTATTGCAATCGGGAACACGGCAGCAGTAGTAGGTTTCGGTGGAGTGGCAAAAGAAACAGAAGCCTTTTCAATTGCAGTCAATGCAATGACGAGCATTCCAGGTTCTCCGCTTATAGGAGCAGCAGTTGCTGTCTCTGTTATTGCGGGTATGACGGGCTCTGCTTCGGGTGGTCAACAAATCGCTTTACCACTAATTGCACCGGGCTATTTAGATGCTGGTGTGAACGCGGAAGCACTTCACCGTGTAGTTGCGATTTCATCAGGTGCACTGGATTCACTTCCGCACAATGGGTATGTTGTTACGACAATTCAATCGATTTGTGGCGAGAAGCATAGTGCAGCCTACTGGCCAATGGCGGCAGTAACTGTAGCAATTCCAGTGATCGGTGTAATTATTGCGATTGCTCTATTCTCATTAGGCTTTGGTATTTAACAGTAAAGTGATTAAGCCGCCTCGTGCGGCTTTTTCTATTCAGAATAGCAACAGGAGGGACATCGATGGTACAAGATAAAGTTGTATTAATTACAGGAGCAGCTCAAGGGATCGGTTTTGAAATTGCAGAAGAGTTTTTCAAAAATGGAGCCAAAGTTGTGCTTACAGACATTAACGAAGAAAAAGTAAAAGAATCCGCTGCAGCGCTTGGTGGCGACAGCCTTGGTATTAAATGTGACGTGACAAACGAAGAGGAATTGAAAGCTTCGATTGATCAGACAGTTGCAACATTTGGTCGACTAGATATCTTAATTAACAATGCTGGGATGCAACACGTGGCAATGCTTGAAGATTTTCCGACAGAGCGTTTTGAACTTCTAATTAAAATCATGCTGACAGCACCGTTTGTCGCAACGAAACACGCACTTCCGCATATGCGTAAACAAGGTTTCGGCCGCATTATTAATATGGCGTCTATCAATGGTCTTGTCGGGTTTGCAGGGAAAGCTGCATACAACTCAGCGAAACACGGCGTGATTGGATTAACAAAAGTGGCTGCACTTGAAACGGCAGCAGACGGCATCACAGTCAATGCGATTTGCCCAGGTTATGTGGATACACCACTCGTGCGCAATCAGATGCAAGACTTAGCGACAACACGCAACGTGCCACTTGAAAGTGTACTTGAAGAAGTCATCTATCCATTAGTTCCTCAAAAGCGTCTACTAGACGTAAAAGAAATTGCAGACCTTGCGATGTTTATCTCGAGCGAGCAAGCAAAAGGGATGACAGGTCAGGCAGTCGTATTAGACGGCGGCTACACAGTTCAATAAAGCACTTGAACAACGGCGCGTCTTCCGGTACAATTACAATCAATAACAGACTGTGATAAGGATCAGTAGGAACTGTAGATTTCTTTAGAGAGCTGGTGGGTGGTGCAAACCAGTGAAATCCGATTCTGAACTCCCCTTTGAGTCAAACAGGCGAACATTTAGTAGTCTGTTTCGTATTCCGCGTTAAGGAATCAAGTTGAGCAGAATTCTGCTAATTTGGGTGGTACCGCGTGAGACTAAATTTCTCTCGTCCCTTTTTTAAGGGGCGAGTTTTTTTATTGTCTAAAATGCGCCACCAACAAGGAGGAACTACAATGAGTTTTCCGCATCAGGAAATCGAGAAGAAGTGGCAACAATTTTGGGATGACAACAAAACATTCCGCACAGAGAACGACAACTCAAAGCAAAAGTTTTACGCACTAGACATGTTCCCATATCCATCAGGAGCTGGCCTACACGTAGGACACCCAGAAGGATACACGGCTACAGATATTTTGAGCCGTATGAAGCGTATGCAAGGGTACAACGTATTACATCCAATGGGGTGGGACGCGTTTGGTCTTCCTGCAGAGCAATACGCACTAGATACAGGAAACGACCCGGCTGAATTCACTGCGCAAAACGTAGCGACGTTCAAGCGTCAGATGAAAGATCTTGGCTTCTCCTATGATTGGGACCGTGAAGTTAATACGACGGATCCGAACTACTACAAGTGGACGCAGTGGATTTTTATTCAGCTGTATAACAAAGGCTTGGCGTATGTGGATGAAGTGGCTGTGAACTGGTGTCCAGCTCTTGGTACTGTTCTTGCTAACGAAGAAATTGTCGACGGCGTTTCAGAGCGCGGCGGCCACCCAGTCGAGCGACGTCCGATGCGTCAATGGGTGTTACGTATCACTGAATATGCAGAGCGTTTACTGGATGATTTAGAAGAACTGGACTGGCCGGAAAGCATTAAAGATATGCAGCGCAACTGGATTGGCAAATCTGAAGGTGCTGAAATCACGTTTGCAATCGATGGAACAGATAAGAGCTTCCGTGCGTTTACGACGCGTCCAGATACTTTGTTTGGTGCAACGTATGCCGTGCTTGCTCCTGAACATGCTTTAGTGTCGGACATCACAACAGCTTATCAAAAAGAAGCGGTGGAAGCTTACTTAGATAAAGTGAAGTTAAAGAGTGATTTAGAACGTACGGATCTTGCGAAAGAAAAGACAGGCGTATTCACAGGTGCTTATGCCGTTAATCCTGTATCTGGTGAAAAAATGCCGATTTGGATTGCAGACTATGTACTTGCTACTTACGGAACAGGTGCTATCATGGCGGTTCCGGCACACGACGAGCGTGATTATGAGTTCGCTACTGAATTCAACTTACCAATCAAGGAAGTCGTGGCTGGAGGAGACATTACAAAAGAAGCATACGTTGGGGACGGCGAGCATGTGAACTCGGAATTCCTTGATGGTTTAGGAAAAGAAGAAGCTATCACAAAAATGATTGATTGGTTAGCGGACAATGGTGTCGGCGAAAAGAAAATCACGTACCGCTTGCGCGACTGGCTATTCAGCCGTCAACGTTACTGGGGTGAGCCGATTCCAATCATTCACTGGGAAGACGGCACAATGACGACAGTTCCGGAAGATGAGCTTCCTCTAGAACTTCCAAAAACGACAGACATCAAACCGAGCGGCACTGGCGAGTCACCACTTGCGAACATTGAAGAATGGGTGAACGTGGTACATCCTGAAACCGGCATGAAAGGTCGTCGTGAAACTAACACCATGCCACAATGGGCAGGTAGCTGCTGGTACTATATCCGCTACATCGATCCAGACAATGCGGATGCAATCGCAGATCCAGAGCTATTGAAACGTTGGCTGCCTGTAGATATTTATATCGGTGGAGTCGAGCACGCTGTTCTTCACTTGCTATACGCGCGTTTTTGGCACAAAGTGTTGTACGATGTAGGCGTCGTCCACACAAAAGAGCCATTCCAGAAGTTATTTAACCAAGGAATGATTCTTGGGGAAGGTAACGAGAAGATGTCAAAATCAAAAGGCAATGTTGTAAATCCGGACGATATCGTTCTTTCACATGGTGCCGACACATTACGTATGTATGAAATGTTCATGGGACCACTTGAAGCAGCTGTTACATGGTCAACAAACGGATTAGACGGCTCTCGTCGTTTCCTAGACCGCATCTGGCGTTTGATGATGACAGAAGAAGGGACGCTTGCTGCAAAAGTTCAAGAGTCATCGGACACAACACTTGAGAAGGTCTACCATCAAACAGTGAAAAAAGTGACAGAAGACTACGAAGGCATTCGTTTCAATACAGCCATTTCGCAATTGATGGTGTTCATTAACGAATGTTACAAAGCCGATGTTGTGCCAACGCATTATGCAGAAGGTTTTGTGAAGATGTTGTCCCCAATTGCACCGCACGTAGCGGAAGAGTTGTGGCAGCACTTAGGTCACACAGAGTCCATCACATATGCAGAATGGCCAATGTATGACGAGAGCAAATTGGTCGATAACGAAATCGAAATTCCGGTTCAAGTGAACGGAAAACTTCGTGCGAAAGTCGTTGTGGCGAAAGATGCTTCTCGTGAAGAGATGGAGAAAATTGCGTTTGAAAACGAAGTAGTAAAAGAGTGGACAGACGGCAAGGAAATCCGCAAAGTGATTGCAATCCCTGGCAAGATGGTCAATATTGTCGTTGGATAATAGATCAGCCCCCTTCATCTATTTTGGTGGAGGGGGCTTTTGATTGAGTTCATTAAAAGTGGAAATCCCTGCACCCAGGTTGCCATTTCCTGGGTGAGTTTCCCTGAGCCTCCCCACGTAAGCTGAAAGAAGGGCACTTTCATCTTCGTTGCCGGGTCTCAGGAAAACTCAGATGGCCCGGGAAATGACAACCTGGCTTCCGGGATTTGATACCAACTTTAATCGCAAAAAAAGAACTTCCAAGTTAATGGAGTTCTTTATTTGAATTATTAACTGTTATTTATGTACCTTCTCATCTACGAACTTTTACACTATTTTTGTAAGACCCAGCAATTATTACATAGCAAAATAGTAATGTGGCAACTATTAATATCGTAACCGAGATGAAACTGGGATCACCCAGAAGAGCCTGAAAGATATTTTCCAATGAAATTCCTTTATCTGTCCATCTTAAAATGCCTGATAAAATGAAACCAGTCAGTATTCCAGATAACATAAGCCTCCAAAATTTAGATTTACTCATATCAGCCTCCAAAATTTTAAATATGTTGAATTAGTACTTCACTTAACATAATAATATCATAATATTCTATATTTGGAATTTTATTTCCTTTTTTTGATGGGTGACAGGCACCGATTTCTCTCTTTAATTGCGACGAATCCCTATATAACACCATTTTTATTTCCAACAGTTCCCATTTGGTGCCTGTCACTTATTTTTTGAATTAGTTTCCATAATACGACTTCGGTAGAATAAATTTCGATTTGGGTAGATTAAATCCCACTTTGGGTAGAATAAATTTCACTTTCGGTAGAAGAACGGTCGCTCAGTTTTCGAGTGCCCGATTTTTCATGGGATCTCCTTTATCAATTTTACTTAACTCTATGTCTTGGAGTCGGCTCCACATCTAGGCGAAATCGAGTTCCGAACGCCAGAAACACGCTCCGGAATCAGCCGCACCCGCAAAGGCTGAAAAGCGCCTTCACGGGCACGTCTGATTTCCTCGGAGTTTCTAGAGTGGCGTTCTACACATCTAGAGTAATCGAGTTGCGCCTCCTAGAAATCCCGCAAGATGCCAACGCATCCCATGAAGCAAAGAGCGCTTCACGCGCTCCGCTGTCATCTTGCACAATTTCTGAACAGTCGGCTCCACATCTAAAGTGACGCCGCACTCATCCCCGCAACTCTGCCTGTAACAAGGGCCGCTGTGATATTGTAGCCGCCCGTGTAGCCGTGGATATCCAAAATTTCCCCGCAGAAATAAAGCCCGTGCTTTTTCTTCGACGCCATCGTCTTTGGCTCGATTTCTTTGATTGAAACACCGCCACCCGTCACATAAGCTTTTTCAAGTGGCTGCGTACCATCGACTAGCATCGAAAACGACTTCAACAATGTAGAGAAAGTACGTACGCGTTCAGCTGACAACTCTTCACCACGCAAGTCCTCACTGATTTCCGCACGCTTCAGCAAAAATAACAGCCATCTTTCCGGGACAAGGCCTTTCAATGAATTCTTCACTGCTTTTTTTGGTTCGTCTTTTAAAATACCGTACACATGTTGGAACGTTTCTTCACCGTTCATTTCCGGCAATGAATCGATGCGCAGTTCGACGGGTTTTCCACCATTTTTCTTACGTTCTTTTACAACAAATTGACTGCAACGCAAGATAGCGGGACCGCTGACGCCAAAGTGCGTGAATAGCATATCCATCTGATGCGTTACTAGTGTTTTGCCTTTAGCGTTGTGCACGCTCACGGCAACATCGCGAAGAGCAAGGCCTTGCAATTCTTTTGTGCGAATAAATGCTTCAGAAGATAAAACGGGTACTTCTGTCGGGAAAAGTTCCGTTACTGTGTGGCCAGCTTTTTCTGCCCATGGGTAGCCATCTCCCGTCGAGCCTGTTTGCGGAACTGCTTTTCCACCAACGGCAACTACAACGGCATGCGCGCGAATTTCTGTACCGTCTTCGAGGCGAACGCCAAGTACTTTTTCATCGTCCATTAATAGCTTCGCAACTTTTGTTTGTAGACGGACGTCTACATGCCAGCGTTTCATTTCGTCAATCAAAGCATTGACAACATCCATGGCTTTGTTCGAAACGGGGAACATGCGCCCGTGATCTTCTTCTTTTAGGGGAACATTCAACGCTTCAAAAAACGCAATGATGTCTTCGTTATTAAATACAGAGAATGGACTGTACAAGAAACGACCATTTCCTGGGATGTGCTCTACGATTTCTTCTTGAGGCAGCCGATTTGTTACGTTACAACGTCCGCCACCAGAAATGGCTAATTTTTTTCCGAGCTTCGTACCTTTTTCAATGAGTAAAACTTTTTTCTTTTCGGCACCTGCAGCGCACGCCGCCATAAGTCCAGACGGCCCGCCGCCGATTACGATTACATCAAACATGAATTGGTCACAATCCTTTTTTTCTTTTTAGTATACAACATTGAGCTTTTGTGTGAGGAGTTGTAAACTGAAAGATAGACATTTTGCAGATGGGAAGATGATGATGGCAGGAAATTTGCTGAAAGGTACTATGATATTAACGCTCGGGCTCGTTTTATCACGAATTCTTGGCGTACTTTATGTAATTCCGTTTTATCAACTGATTGGGGAAGAGTATGTGGTGCTTTATCAATACGCATATGTTCCTTATACGATTATGCTAGCCATTGCGGTTTCCGGTGTTCCGGTAGCAGTCAGTAAGTTTGTTTCGAAATATAATGCAATGGGCGATTACGCGACCGGACGAAAACTTGTAAAATCTAGTGGATTGATCATGCTTGGAACTGGGTTTGTCGGATTTCTCGTTTTGTTTTTTATGGCGCAACCACTCGCAGAAATAGTGATGAATCAACAAGCATCAGGAGATGTCGATGAAAATCTACCATTCAACGTCAATGATGTGGCGACTGTAATCAAATACGTCAGCTTCGCCGTGCTAGTCGTTCCGGCGATGAGTTTAATACGTGGCTTTTTCCAAGGTTATCAACATATGACGCCAACTGCAGTATCGCAATTGATTGAACAAATTGTTCGTATTGCTGTACTACTTGTAGGAGCATTTGTCGTTGTAAAACTAATTGGTGGTACTGAGAAGACGGCAGTTTCATTTGCTGTATTCGCTGCATTTATCGGTGCACTTGCGAGTATGGGCGTTCTGTTTTGGTACTGGAAGAAGCTACGACCTGAGTTCGATGAAATGATGAATTACACGGGGACAACAGAATCAACAAGATCTTTAAAAACGATTTACAAAGAAATGCTGATTTACACGGTTCCGTTCGCCCTTGTTGGGGTCATTAATCCGCTTTTCCAATTTATCGATATGATTACGTTCGTGTCGTCAATGGAAGCGATCGGTGTCGCGAAAGGAACAGCCAATACGTTGCTAGGGATGCTCAACTTCTCGAGCCACAAGCTTGTGATGATTCCGGTCATGCTTGCGATGGGATTCGCGATGACACTGATTCCCTTGATTACGACATATTATGCTAAACAAGACATCGCAGGATTGACGCGTTCACTGAATCAAACATTCCAAATTCTTGTGTTCTTAACGCTTCCTGCGGCAATGGGTATTTCTCTATTGTCGTATGAATTTTATACGGTGTTTTACGAAGCAAGCGAAACAGGTGCGAGCATCTTAGCCGCTTATGCACCGGTTGCAATCTTGTTCGCTTTATACCCGGTAACTACTGCTATTCTCCAAGGAATCGATCAGCAAAAACTCATCATATTGAACTTGATGATTGGCATACTCGTGAAAATGCTGCTGAACGTACCGTTTATTAAACTCTTTGAGACAAATGGAGCAATACTCGCAACATCTGTTGGCTACTTGACAGCCATCACATTGAATTTCCTGGTGATCCGTTACTTCCTTGCATACGAGACTAAGATGCTTTTCAGACGCTTAGTACTGATTGTGGGACTTACTGCAGTCATGCTTGTACTAGCGTTCTTCACGAAGGAACTGTTAGAGCTTTTCTTAAATCCAGATTCCAAACTGCAATCTATTGTCATTATTGCAGGAGCTGCTGGGGTAGGAGCAGCATTTTACGGGTTTGTTAGCTTGAAACTCGGTCTTGCTCAAAAGCTCTTTGGAGAGCGTTTAACTCGTTTCACTAGAAAGTTGGGAATTTCATGATGCGACTCGATAAGTTTTTAGGGAACATGGGCATTGGAACGCGAAAAGAAGTCAAACAGCTTGTGAAAGCACGAGCTGTCACTGTGAACGGAGTTCTTGTAAAGGACAGTGGTTTATCCATTGATCCAGACAAAGCGGATATCCGTGTCTATGATGAACAAGTACTATTTAAGCCGTATATATATTTAATGATGAATAAACCACCGGGAGTCATTTCTGCAACAGAAGACCACCGAGACAAAACGGTGCTCGATTTATTGGATGCGGATGTTCGCCATTACGATCTTCACCCAGTCGGTCGTCTAGACAAAGATACTGTCGGACTCTTGCTGCTAACGAATGACGGCGATCTAACACATCGTTTGCTTTCTCCTAAAAAGAAAGTGCCGAAAAAGTACTATGCTCATGTGGAGGGTGTTGTGACGGAAGCAGATGTTGCAGCGTTTGCGCGTGGTGTGGAAATCGGAGAAGGATACATTACGAAGCCTGGAGAACTGATTATACTCGAAAGTGATTCGGTTTCGAAGATTGAACTCATCATCACAGAAGGAAAGTTTCATCAGGTCAAGCGGATGTTTGAAGCGGTAGAGAAAAAAGTCGTCTACTTAAAACGTCTTGAAATGGCTAATCTTCGTTTAGATGAGACACTTTCTGAAGGTGACTACCGGGAACTCACAGAAGAAGAATTCAAAAACTTACAGTAAACATAAAAGAGAGGCTCCGATTGGGGCCTCTCTTCGTTCTAAGTTGTGGGTTGTCTACGATGAGATTTTAACGCGTTTGTTCGTCGTTGTCCATTTCCCTCTAACAGGGCTGATGACTAGGTCATTAAATGCTAGCACGTTCAAATCTCGTTGAATCGTGCGAGGAGTGATGCCAAATTCTTCGACTAAATCTTGTGTTGTTACTGTTCCGTTCTCACGGATGAACATATACATATCTTTAATTCGATTGAGCATCCGATCAGTAGTTGGTTTCATTCGTAACCACTCCTTCTTATCGTATCCTTGACTCGACTAGCGGACGATTGGTAAAACGGTTAACTAGTTACTTTAGACATCCCCTTTATGTTCTATTCTAAAACTATCTGACAATTTCATTATAAGCGCTTTTGCAACAATTTTCTAGAAAATTTGCTGATTTTACAAAACCTTAATGCTATTTCGGTGTAAAATAGAAGCATTATTCATCTTGAGGAGGACTACCATGAATTGGTTTGAACTAGCCACAGCACGAAAAGACGAGCTATTGAAAGAACTCCAGCAGTTAATTTCTATAGAAAGTGTGTTGGATGAATCTGCTGCTACAGAAGACGCCCCGTTTGGACCCAAACCTCTCGAAGCACTCGAATACCTTCTGCATCTTGGAGCAGAGCAGGGAATGACGACGAAGAATGTTGCAAACGTCGCAGGACATATCGAGATGGGACAAGGGGATGAACTGATTGGTGTTCTCGGTCACGTAGATGTTGTTCCAGCGGGGGATGGGTGGAGTGTGCCACCATTTGAAGGACGAATCGTCGGCTCAAAAATGATTGGGCGCGGCACGATCGACGACAAAGGACCGACTATGGCTGCTTGGATGGCAATGAAACTTGTAAAAGATTCAGGTATTCCACTAGAGCGACGCGTTCGTCTAATCATCGGAACGGATGAAGAGAGTGGATTCCGCTGTGTGCGGCGTTATTTTGAAACTGAAGAGATGCCAACACTAGGATTTGCGCCTGACGCTGATTTTCCAATTATCAATGCGGAAAAAGGAATCGCAGGGATTGAATTGTCTCAGTCGTCAACAAACGAGGCTTCTTCACTAGTATTTTTCCAGTCAGGAGAACGTACGAACATGGTGCCAGATGAAGCGAATGCGCTTCTCGAGTTGCCACTTAGCGAACTCGAGGCCTCTTTCCAGAAATTTTTATTTGCAAATAACCTAAAGGGAAAAGCGCAAAACGTGAACGGGAAAACTTCACTTATAGTCAGCGGAAAATCCTCGCATGCGATGGAGCCGGATAACGGGATCAATGCTGCAGTCAAACTGGCAGAATTTCTTGTTACGTTAAATATAGGCGGGCAAGGTGCGAAATTCGTGAAGACTTTGGTGGATGCATTCGGAAGCGATTCCCGTGGAAAAACATTTGATGGGTATTTTTCTGACGAAATGTCAGGTGAAACAACCTACAATGCGGGTGTCCTTCACTTTGTGCGTGAAGAAGGGTTCACAATCAAAGTGAGCATGCGCTACTCCGTCAGCGCACCGTTTGAAGAACTCGTTGAGAAAATTACGGACTATTTCAAACAGAACAAAGTCGACGTGCGTGTCAGTTCAAACTCAGGTCCGCATTATGTAGATGCATCCGATGAGCTGATTCAGACGTTATCTACTGTATACGAAAGACAAACTGGTGAAAAAGCAGAACTTCTCGCAATTGGTGGCGGAACGTATGCGCGTGTGCTTAAAAAGGGAGTTGCATTTGGTATGGTGTTCCCAGGAGAAGCAGACGTTGCCCACCAAGCCGATGAATTTGTCGACATTAAAAATCTACTAAAAGCGACAGCAATCTATGCAGATGCACTTGCTGAACTCGCGGGAAAGAAGGACTAACTCATGGAAAAAGTACTTTGGAATGATCAACTTGTTGCACGAGACGCTGTACATATCAGCATCGAAGACCGCGGCTATCAGTTTGGAGACGGCATTTATGAAGTTGTAAAGGTATACAACGGAGACGTATTCACTGCAACAGAACATATCGACCGATTGTATGCGAGTGCCGATAAAATCGGTATGGCAATCCCGTACACAAAAGATGTGCTGCATCACTTGATTCATCAATTAATCGAAGAAAATGAATTAGGAACAGGGATTGTGTACTTACAAGTAACTCGCGGTCATTCGCCGCGGAACCATGCATTCCCGAATCCTGCAGTGGAAGCTGTTGTGACAGGCTACACACGCGAATCAGCACGACCTGTCAACGAACTTGAAACGGGAGTTACTGTTTGTTTAGTCGAAGATGTTCGCTGGTTACGTTGTGACATAAAATCTTTAAATCTGCTTGGAAATGTCATGGCAAAACAAGAAGCCGTACAAAAAGGCTGTTTCGAAGCGGTGCAGCATCGCGGAGAAGTCATTACAGAAGGTTCGTCGTCGAACGCATATGGCATTAAAAATGGAGTTCTTTATACACACCCTGTAAACAACTTGATTTTGAACGGAATCACGCGTCAAGTCATTTTGGATTGTTGCGCAGAAATCGGTCTTCCTGTCGTAGAAGAAGCCTTTACTAAGGAACAAGCACTTCATATGGATGAATTTATTGTATCGTCGACTGGAATCGAGGTCATGCCAGTCGTGAAAATCGATGAAACCGTAATTGGAGATGGCAAGCCAGGGGAATGGACTCGAAAGCTACAGCAAGCATTCGAAGCAAAACTGCCACAACAACTTCATGTCTAATGCGCATTATTTTGTAGGGATCCCGGTCCCTTCTAAATACCATGCCTATTTTATAAATCTGCAACAAACACTTGAACTCGAGCACTATTACCGCCGTGTTACGCATGCAACTGATTTACATTGCACTTTGTCTTTTATCGGAGAGCTGTCTTCAGATCAGCTCCAACAGCTTCAACAGCTACTCTCAGAATTGAAGAGTAAACCGTTTTCGATGAGTACCACGGAGATTGCTGGGTTTGGAGAGGGCAAAATTCCTCGTGTCGTCTATACAGCGGTTGAAGGAAATCAAGCACTAGATGAGCTTGAACAAAAAGTGTGGGCCGTCACGTCACGATTCGGGGCAGATAGAAAATCACCTTATGTTCCCCATGTCACGCTTGCAAAACGTACACGACAAATAGAGGACATTCGGTTTACAGGCCAAGCACAAGTAAGCTGGGAGGTAGCCGAGTTCTGTCTGTTCCGTGTCAACAAAGGTATGCGCCCCAGTTATGAACAGATTGCAAGTTTTCCACTGCAACTGGAGTTGTTTCAATGAAGCGGCTCGTTGTAGTTGTAAATCCAGCGGCTGGCAATGGTCAAGCATTAAAGAAATGGTATCAAGTAGAAAAGCAACTGGCGAAACCGTATGAAGTTTTCTTTTCCGAATACCATCGACATGCAGTCGAATTTGCGCAGAAAATCAGTCAAGATGCTCAGCCAACCCTACTTGTTGCGATTGGAGGAGACGGAACGGTTCACGAAGTGATTGAGGGATGTGCAGGAAGCACCCATGTAGAAGTCGTGGCTCTCTCTGCAGGCAGTGGCAATGATTTTGGTCGGACATTCACAAACGTTAAGTCCGCTGAAGAGATTGACTTACTAATGCAATCAACAATTTCTGTTCAGATGCGTATCGGTCAATTATCAACGCCACTCAATCGCGCAATTTTTGTGAACAATGCGGGATATGGATTTGACGCAAAGGTCGTCTATGCAGCCAATCGTTCGATCTGGAAAAAAAGATTCAACCGTTTTGGTCTTGGGAAAGTAGCGTATTACGGAGTCGTCGTGAAGGAGCTTCTCACGTATAAGCCGTCCTCTTTACACCTTGAAATTGACGGGCGGCCGCATCAAATACCGGATGTTTGGTTTGTTGTCGTATGCAATCAATCGTATTTTGGAGGTGGAATGAAAATTTCTCCTCAATCGAATCCGGTGGATGAAATTCTGGAAGCAACCGTCGTATCAAACATTTCAAGGTGGAAATTACTTGTTTTATTTGGTACGGTCTTTATAGGCTGGCACACAAAGTTGAAAGCAGTCCAAAGTTTTTCCGGCACTAGCTTTCGCTTTCGCTTCGCACATGCAACAATTGGGCATACCGACGGAGAATTCTGCGGTGAATTGCTGCCTCATGAATGGGCAGAGGTTTCATTGAAGCCACAAACTTGGGCAATGCCCGTGAAATAGAAAGGTGAACAACTATGCGTTTACGTCATAAACCATGGGCTGAAGATTATATTAAAGCCCATCCGGAAGTCGTTATTGCGGACCCGGAATTACGAAAAGGAAAATGGCATGAAGAGTTCGGGAACACAAACCCCGTTCATGTCGAAGTTGGAACAGGAAAAGGTGCCTTTGTCATTGGCATGGCACGTCAAAACCCGCACATCAATTACATCGGAATCGAATTGTATGATTCTGTTATCGTGGTTGCTCTTGAAAAAGTACTGGAGCAGGAATCTCTTCCAAACTTACGTCTATTGAATGTAAACGGAAAAGACCTCACAGAGTATTTTGATAAAGGCGACATTGGTCAAGTGTATTTGAACTTCTCGGATCCATGGCCAAAAACCCGTCATGCGAAACGTCGTCTAACGCATGCCAACTTCCTGACACTCTATAAAGAGTTGCTACCAGAAGGTGGAGAAGTACACTTTAAAACCGACAATCGTGGCTTATTTGAGTTTTCTTTGATGAGCATGACCGATTTTGGCATGAAACTAGTATTTGTCTCGCTCGATTTGCATGCCAACGAGCCAGAGGACAATGTACGAACAGAGTATGAGGAAAAGTTTGCTGCAAAGGGGCAGCCGATTTATCGACTTGAAGCAAAATTCAACTAGGGGTGAAGAAATGGACACGTATCAATTTGGGGAATTTACGTTTACATGGTTAAAAGGCGGTACAACCAATATGGATGGAGGAGCGATGTTTGGCGTCGTTCCGAAACCACTTTGGTCAAAAAGATATCCGGTCAATGGACAAAATCAAATCGAACTTCCGTGTGATCCACTACTCATTCAAACAGGTGACTACAAAATCTTGTTGGAATCCGGACTAAATGCGGGGAAGTTTGATGATAAGAAAAAGCGCAACTACGGCATTACGGACGAATCTCGTGTCAACGAGCAGTTAGCAGAGCTCGGCTTAACATTCGCCGACATCACGCATATTATGATGACTCACATGCACTTTGATCACGCGTCTGGATTGACGAGTTTAGAGCAAGATGGTTCATACAGCTCCACGTTCCCAAATGCGACAATCTTTGTGTCGGAAGTAGAATGGAACGAGATGCGCAATCCGAATGTTCGTTCACGCAATACATACTGGAAAGAGAACTGGCAGCCAATTGAGCAGCAGGTGCAAACCTTCTCAGAAACGCACGAAGTCATTCCAGGTCTTACAATGATTCATACAGGTGGTCATAGTGATGGCCATAGCATCATCAAGATGGAACAAAACGGAGAGACGATCATTCATTTTGCAGATTTGATGCCGACACATGCGCACCAAAGTCCGTTATGGGTTTTAGCGTATGATGATTATCCGATGACGTCTGTCTTTACAAAAGAGAAGTTAGTGAAAGAAGTGCTCGACAACGGGTACTGGGTAAGTTTCTACCATGACTCGTTTTATCGTTTGTTGAAATGGTCACCGGACGGTAAAGAAATTGTCGACGCTGTGAAACGTACACCTTAATTTGGATCCGGCCTCTGGAGTGGGGGCCGGGTTTTTTGTTGGCGAATAGTTTCCATAACATGACTTCGGTAGAACAAATCTGATTTCGGTAGAATAAAAATCGATTTGGGTAGAACAAATCCCATTTAGTGTCGAACAAATCGCCGCTTCGTCCGATGAACGGCCGCTCAACCAAACTACACACCAAATAAAAAAACGAACCGCTGCTCCAGCGATTCGTTTCACTCACCATTCATTTATGAAATCTTTTTAATCTCTAACACAGAGCCTGTACGCGCATCCGCTGCAAACTCGTAGTTTTCAGTCTGCCCGTTTTTCATACGCGTAATGCCACCTTTAAAAACTTCTGTCTCGATAAAGCCAACATGAAACGGTTCAGTTTTCATATAGACCCAAGACCCGTCAATTGGCCCCTCTTGCTTAAAGGCTTCCTTCACCTGCTCTAAAACTTGATCCGCTGTCACACTTGGAATATAGCGACTAGCTGCTTGTGAAGCGACGACCCCAATCACGACACCTGTTCCTAGACCCATCATATAATCACGTAATCTCATTTACGAATTCCTCCTCTATACAAAAAATACCTTACAAACAGTATATACGTTTTTAAACAGAAAACGAAACATTAGCTATTTCGAAAATCGAAAGAAAAGATGGAATTTTGTACTAGATTCTACTACACTAGAAAGTAGAGTGATTTTGTTAAGGGGGACATTACAAGTGAATCAAGAAACTTTGCAGTTGTTTAAAACATTAACAGAACTACCTGGAACGCCAGGAAATGAGCACCAAGTACGTAACTTCGTACGTTCAGAACTAGAAAAATATTCAGATGACATCATTCAAGATAATTTGGGCGGCATCTTCGGTGTCAAGAAGGGACCTGAAAATAGCCCTCGCATTCTTGTTGCCGGACACATGGATGAAGTAGGATTTATGGTTTCTAGCATCACAGAAAACGGAATGATTCGTTTCCAGCCGCTTGGTGGATGGTGGAATCAGGTCATGCTCGCGCAACGTGTAGATATCGTGACACGTGAAAAAACAATTCCTGGTGTGATTGGATCAATCCCGCCGCACTTGTTGAGCGAAGAAGTACGCAATCGTCCTATGGATATCAAGAACATGTTGATTGATGTCGGGGCAGACGATAAAGCAGACGTTCAAGCGATGGGCATCCGTCCAGGTGATCAGATTGTTCCAGTGTGTCCATTTACGCCAATGGCAAATCCGAAAAAAATCATGGCAAAAGCGTGGGACAACCGCTATGGTGTGGGTCTTGCGATTGAACTGTTAAAAGAACTAAAAGGTGAAACGTTACCGAATCAATTGTTCTCTGGTGCAAACGTAATGGAAGAAGTTGGTCTTCGTGGAGCACAAGCATCTGCAACGATGATTCAACCTGATCTATTCTTCGCACTTGATGCAAGTCCAGCGAATGATGCGTCTGGCGACAAAAATGAATTTGGTCAACTTGGAAAAGGAACATTATTGCGTATTTTAGACCGTTCGATGGTGACTCACCGTGGAATGCGTGAATTCATTTTGGATACGGCTGAAACAAACAAAATTCCGTACCAGTATTTCATTTCACAAGGTGGGACCGATGCAGGACGTGTCCACACGGCAAACGAAGGGGTTCCAAGTGCAGTGATCGGAATCTGCTCGCGCTATATTCATACGGCAGCTTCGATCATTCACACAGACGATTACGCGGCAGCGAAAGAACTGCTCATCAAACTTGTGAAATCAGCAGATGCTACTACATTGAAAACGATCAAAGAAAACGTTTAAAGTGTCCTTCGGGGCACTTTCTTTAATAGGAGGAACTGATATGATTTGCACTATTGGAACACAAAACAAAGCGAAAATTCAAGCTGTGAAAAATGCATGTGAAAAAGCTGGAGTGATCTTTGATTTTCAACCATTTCCTGCAGAATCAGATGTGGCAGCACAGCCCATCTCAGATGAGGAAACACGACGAGGCGCGATAAACCGAGCAACTCACGCATTGCGTGAAACGGAATCAGAAATTGCAATCGGCCTAGAAGGTGGAGTCAAGTGGATCGAAGGGACTCTGTATTTGTGTAATTGGGGAGCACTTGTTACAAAAGATGGAGAGACGTTCACTGCAATGGGCGCTGGATTACCTCTCCCGGAAGAAATCGCAGAGGGGATTCGTGCGGGACAAGAACTTGGACCTTTAATGGATCTTTATACGAACAAACAAAATATTCGCCATAATGAAGGGGCTATCGGCGTGTTCACAAATGGGCTCATTGATAGAAGTGCGATGTTTGAACATATCGTGCTGCAGCTCATCGGCCAATGGATGCGTCAAAAATCAGTTGTTTGATTGTTTTTGCCTAGACAGGTACAATAGAGGGCGGGGAAAAAGAAGGGAGGCCATCAAATGATAAAACGTAAATGGCGATTTTTACTTGTCCCACTGGCTCTCGTCCTTGTACTCGCAGCTTGTGCATCACCTGAAGAACAAGCAGCTGAAGGTGTGCGAAGCGCAACTAAATTACTTGAAGAGACACCTGAGCAACCAAATGAAAAAGTTGGCGAACACGGTCTATTCATTCCATCAGGCTATCAAGTAGAAACAGGGTCAGAGGCACCAAATATATTATTGAATCACTCAAACGACACGTATGTGTTATTTATAAATGAGAATGAACCAGCTACTAGCAGACTGTATTATGATTTACTCGTATCGGATCCTTCAAAAGAAATTGTGGAAGAAGAAACGAATGAATTGAGTGACCAATTTGGGTTCGCAGCTGTGGTCGCGCATTCAGATGATCAATTTGAATTGATTGTTAGCCGCGGCGGCGTAAAGCTTTCCACCGTAACAAATGACAAAGCGATTGATACAAAATTACAAGATATGATGCGGATTGTGCATTCATACCAAACTGAGGAGGCGTCACAATGATTGATTTACAGTCAAAAGAACAGTTTGAAGAGCTAAAACAAGGCAACACAGTATTCTTATTTACAGCTGGTTGGTGTCCAGATTGTCACTTTATCGATCCTTTCATGCCAGAAGTGGAAGAGAAGTTTGCACACTACACATTTGTCTCAGTTGATCGAGATCAATTCATCGAAATCTGCCAAGAGATGGACGTCTATGGCATTCCAAGTTTCATCGTTTTTGAACAAGGGTTAGAAACGAAACGTTTTGTTAGTAAAGACCGCAAGACACAACAACAAATTGAAGAGTTTTTAGACGGTTCACTCGCGTGAGCCGTTTCATTTTGAAGCTGAGAAAGGAGTGCTCTCAATGAAGCCTTTGCAGCTGATTGCACAGTTAAAAACATCATTACTCGAAGAGGATTATACGTATTCCTACAATCGTGAAACCAATATTCTCAAACTCACACATAAACGTGTGAACCGAACAATTGAATTGTCACTCGGTCCAGTGATTGCGAAGTATGGACAAAAGAAGGAAAAGGCGATCGAAGAAGTCGTCTATATGATTCACGAAACATTTGACGCGATGGAAAAAGAGCAGCAAACAGAACGCTACTTGAATCCAACAATTTATCCTGTTATTCGCGCGACTTCATTCCCAACAAAGTCGAAGCAAGGTGTGCCGTTCATCACTAGACCTCACACTGCAGAGACACGTATTTTCTATGCACTGGATTTAGGGTCTACGTACCGCTTAGTCGATCAAGACCTGCTAGGGAAATTGCAAATGACTGAACAAGAAGTAACAGAGTCTGCACTATTCCAATTGCGCAATTTACCAACTGCGTATAAAGTAGATGAAGTTGCAGGAAACAAGTACTACTTTTTCAACGCGAATGATGGCTACGATGCGAGTCGCATTTTAAACGATCGGTTGATGAAGGAGATGCAAGACAAAGTCGAAGGTGAGATGACACTCGCTATTCCTCATCAGGATGTTTTGATTATTGGAGACATTCGAAATGATGCTGGATACGATATTTTAGCCCAAATGACGATGCACTTCTTTACAGTGGGAATTGTACCAATCACATCGTTGTCATTTTTATACGAAGAAGGCGAGCTTGAACCGATTTTTATTCTCGGAAAGCATGCTAATCAAAAGGAGAACAACTAAATGCGCGTGTATTACAATACAAAAGGAATCGGTGACGTCTTATTAATCGAATTAGGTTCTACTACTAATGAACTTTCAACTGAACGCTTTGGCGACGTTACCCTCGTTACAGATGCAGTGACAAATGAAACAGTAGCGTGTAATCTATTCTGTTTTTCAACATATGAAAAGTTGCCTGGAGACGGAGTTGTTGAACTATCTCCTGAATTGGTGTCAAAACTACAACAAATTCTAGATCAAAATGATGTGCCACTTGAATTAAAAGCTGACTTCACTCCAAAATTCGTTGTCGGGCATGTGAAAGAACTAACAGCTCACCCGGATGCAGACAAACTTCGCGTTGCAACAGTGGATGTTGGAGATGAAGAATTGCAAATTGTATGTGGAGCTTCGAATATCGAACAAGGACAACACGTCGTCGTTGCGAAAGTTGGCGCAACAATGCCATCAGGTCTTGAAATCAAAGATGCTGTTCTTCGAGGCGTTCCCTCTTCTGGGATGATTTGTTCTGCAAAAGAGCTAGCAATTCCCAATGCACCACAAGAAAAAGGTATTCTCGTCGTAGACTCTTCAGTCGTTCCAGGTACACCTTTTGAAACGTTATCTATTACTTTCTAAGCATGCCATCTGGCGTGCTTTTTTTATTCCTACTAAAACATCACTTCTACCTAGACGTGTGTACGAAATTCCTACAGACGTCAGGCCTTTTTCTTGGTAAAATGGAGAGATAGAAAGGATGAAGAACACCATGGAATGGGTAAAACGATTATTCCGACAAAACCAACAAGAAGAAATACCAGAACAATCATCCTTTGAAGAAGTGCCGGTGAAGAAGCAGCCACCATTCCGCTTCCCGCTCATTTCGGACGATGAAAAAAACTATCTAGTAAATAAACCTACGGCAGCTCCATTTGAGCCAACGCCTTCAAGTTATTCATATGAAAATCACTATACGCCTTCTGAGCCACAGGCACCGAAAAAGCCGTACGCTCCTTCAGAGCCGCGTACTCCGAAACGCCAGCAAGATCCGGTTTCAAATAAGCCTGTGCAAAAAGAAATTGTACGGTCAAAAAAGCGCTACGTGCCATCTGTCGTTCCTTCGCCAGTCTTTGGGCTGAAGACGGAGCAAGAATCAGCAGCTAGCATCACACGAACAATGCGCACATCTCACTATGATTGGACAGCTGAACAACAGGAAGAGTTACCAGTGCAAGCTGTTGAACTCGATATTCCAACTAAAGGTGAAGCCTTAAGGACAGAACCAGTTGTAGTAGATAAGATGAAGGATGAAATTCCTGCGCCTCAAGAGCAAGTGGTGGAACAGTCAGTAAATCTAAACAATGAAGAAGCAACAGCAACAATTGAGCAAGTAGCCCTTGAACAAGCGGAGAATGTAGTTGAAGAAACTGTACCCGAGCCAGAGCGCCCGAAAGAAAAAATCAAACCTTTCAATGTATTGATGCTTTCTTCGGATAAACGTAAGCTTGAACAAAAAGTATCTGTACCTACTCAGCTCAAACAAGAGCCGATTCAAGTGCCAGCGCAACCAGCTGTACCTCTTGATGAGACACGCGATATGAAGTCTGAAGTAAAAGAAGAACCTATTGTACCCAACTATGCAATGCCAGCGTCCAACTTCCTACATGCACCTGTACATAAATCGGATGATAATGAGTGGATGGATCAACAAGCCGAGCATCTTGTCGAGGCACTCGCACATTTCCAGATTCAGTCTGAAGTGATCTCTATTGTCCAAGGTCCAGCTGTCACTCAGTTTGAGTTAACGGTAGGGCAGGGGACAAAAGTAAGTAAAATCCGTAATTTAACAGATGACTTGAAATTAGCACTTGCTGCTAAAGACATTCGTATCCAAGCACCGATTCCTGGGCGCCGCTCAATCGGAATAGAAATTCCAAACCGTGTGTCACGTGCTGTGCAATTATCGGAAGTAATTGAAGCACCTGCCTTTAAAAATGCAGATTCTCCACTTGAAGTGGCAATGGGGCTCGACTTGCATGGTCAACCTGTGACAATGGACTTGCGCAAAATGCCACATGGCTTGATTGCTGGTGCCACTGGTTCTGGAAAGTCTGTCTTTATTAACTCACTGCTCATTAGCTTGTTATATAAAGCTTCACCGAGCGATGTCAAACTGTTACTGATTGATCCAAAAGTAGTGGAATTAGCGCCATTTAACCATATCCCTCATTTAATCAGCCCTGTCATAACAGATGTGAAAGCTGCTGCTGCTGCACTAAAATGGGCAGTTGAGGAAATGGAAAGACGCTACCAGTTGTTCGCACATGCAGCAGTACGTGACATTTCTCGCTTTAATCAGAATGCAATTGAAGCTCGCAAATTTTCGAAAAAACTTCCATACATCGTAATTGTCATTGATGAGCTTGCGGATATGATGATGGCCGCGCCACAGGACGTAGAGGATTCGATTTGCCGAATCGCTCAAAAAGCGCGTGCATGTGGTATCCATCTCGTTCTAGCTACGCAACGACCAAGTGTTGATGTCATCACGGGTCTCATCAAATCTAATGTTCCAACGCGTATTGCGTTCTCTGTTTCATCTCAGATCGACTCCCGGACGATTCTTGACCAACAAGGAGCTGAGCGTCTGTTAGGAAAAGGGGACATGTTATACCTCGGAAGTGGGATGGCAAGCCCAATCCGGATTCAGGGGACTTATGTTTCGGATGATGAAATCGACAGAATCATTGCGCATGCTCGTTCGCAAGGAGAACCAGACTACATTTTCAAACAAGAAGATTTAATTGTGCGCGCAGTCGAAGTGGAAGAACAGGATGAGCTATTTGAAGAAGCATGCCGTTTTATTATTGAACATGGCGCTGCTTCGACTTCTCTATTGCAGAGAAAGTTCCACTTAGGCTATAATCGAGCAGCACGGCTAATGGATGCTATGGAAACAGCAGGCATCATCACAGGCCAAAATGGAAGTAAACCACGTGAAGTACTCGTATCCGAAGAGTTTTTACAGGAAATTTTGTAAGGAGGAACCCAAGTGACAACCTATCATTTTACAGGAATTAAAGGATCGGGGATGAGTTCGCTCGCTCAAATCCTCCATGACGTGGGCCATCACGTTCAAGGCTCAGATAAATCAGAGTTCTTTTTCACTGAAAAACCTCTTCATGAACGAGGAATCAATGTTTATGAATTCGAACAAGCAGATATTACCGCAGAGATGATTGTGATTGCAGGAAATGCGTATCCAGATTCTCATCCGGAGCTTGAAAAAGCAAGAACTGCCGGTGCAGAAATTATTCGCTATCATACTTTCTTAGGGAATTATATGAGTCAGTTCACATCTGTTGCTGTAACAGGAGCACATGGGAAGACTTCAACTACTGGTTTGTTATCACACGTTTTGAACGTGTATTCACCAACCTCTTATTTAATTGGGGACGGAACGGGGAACGGCTTAGCAGATGCTGAGAACTTTGTGTTTGAAGCGTGTGAGTACCGTCGACATTTCCTAGCGTATCATCCAGATTATGCTGTGATGACAAATATTGATTTTGATCACCCAGATTATTTCACTAGTAAAGAAGACGTATTCTCTGCGTTCCAAGAGATGGCGTCTCAAGTCAAAAAAGCAATCTTTGCTTGTGGAGATGACGATGACTTACTGAAAATCACGGCTTCGGTTCCGGTTATCTATTACGGGATTGAGAGTGGCAACGATTTCCAAGCGACATCCATCGAGAAGACCCCGGATGGTACTACGTTTGATGTGATGATCCGTGATGAGTTTTATCACCGATTCCATATCCCGATGTACGGCGATCACACGATTCAAAATGCACTAGCAGTCATCGCACTTTGTCATTTTGAAGAGATTCCAGCAGAAGCGATTGCCAAAGGTCTATCAACATTCGGAGGGGTTAAACGTCGTTTCACAGAAACGTTTAAAGACGCACGTGTACTAATCGATGATTATGCACACCATCCAACTGAAATTACAGCTACAATTCAGTCTGCTCGTCAGAAGTATCCAGACAAAGAAGTGATTGCTGTCTTCCAACCTCATACGTTCTCACGTACTGCAAAATTCTTAGATGAGTTTGCAGACGCATTGAGTAAAGCAGATAAGATCTATCTCTGTGAGATTTTTGCATCTGCTCGTGAAGCACAAGGGGAGTTAACGATTCATGATCTTCAGAAATTGACGCCAAACAGTGCAATTTTATCGGAAAGTGATGTGTCACCACTTTTGGTCCACGAAGACGCAGTGTTCCTGTTCATGGGAGCAGGAGACGTCCAGAAATTCCAGCAGGCTTATGAGAAGTTGATTTAAAACCGTGCCTCGGGGCGGTTTTTTATTTTCACTTGAAATCTAAGGAGCACTATTGCCATAATAGGAACATGGGAAAAAAGAAGCAGTGGAGTTTATCTTGGATGTCACAGGGTATACTAAAACTAGCAATTGAAAGTTAGCTAAAGGAGGAACAGTAGATGGAGAACTTATTGTACATAGCTGCCGTTATTGCAGCAGTCGGATTCCTTGTTCTCTGTGTCAGCATGGCGATTACCTTGTTTTCAGTAAAGAAAACATTGGCCAACGTTGCTGTTACAGTCGAGCACTTAGATTCCAACCTGCAAGACATGACAAAAGAAACGGCACTATTACTACACAAAACAAACGCTCTAACAGAAGATATTCAATACAAGTCTTCTCAATTAAACGGTCTTGTCACATCTGTTAAAGGATTTGGGGATACTGTTAACCAGTTCAATTCATCTATGCAGCGTATTACAAGCTCTGTAACGAATGAAGTTGAAAAAAATGAAGACAAAATTGCACAAGTTGTGCAGTGGAGCAATGTAGTATTAGGGATTCGCGATCAATGGAAAGAGCGTAAATCATTAGAAGAAGCGGGTTACTATACGTATAAAGCAAAACAAACGAAGCAAGAAGATTCATCATATCAATCTACTTTATAGGAGGAATTACGATGACAAACTACTCAAATAAACCAAGTTATGGCGATAGCCGCAAAAATACAGAGTATTACGATCACGAAGCTTCTTATGCGTCACAAGGTGAGACGTTCTATGCACCACAAAATTATGTGGGTCATGATGAAATCTACCGTGAAGAATCTGCAAGCAAAGACTTTTTGTTAGGCGCATTAGTAGGAGGAATCATCGGAGCAGCTACTGCTTTGTTACTAGCACCAAAAAGTGGAACTGAACTACGTGGTACTATCTCTGAACAAGCTTTAACTATTAAAGAAAAGTCAGCTGATCTTTCTCAAAACGCTAAAACAAAAACGACAGAAATCTCTAAAAAAGTTTCGGATTCTTCTAACCAGTTATTAAGTAAAGTGAAGAAGAACCAAACTCCTCCGATGGATGATGGCACTGCTTCATCTGAAGGTGAAGAAGAAATGGACGTACTGGAAACTGTATCAAATACAGTAGAAGATGTAGATACAGAAACTTCTCCAGTGGGCGAAGCTTTCTCAGACGCATTAAAAGATTCAGAAGAAAAAAAATAGTAATAGGCACCAACACCTCGCAATGCGGGGTGTATTTTTTGCTAAATAACTTTAACGAGTTGAAGCGTTAAATTATTTTACGTGACTTTTCAACTCTACTTCCTTATAATAGACAGTATCTCGAAAATGAAGTACAATTTTCAGAAATTCAACCGCATCATAGGAGAGGAGCAACACAATGAGTCAATCAGAATTAGAAACACTACGCAGCCGTGTCGACGAGCTGAACACCGAAATTCTCAAACTTATTAATGAACGCGCTACAGTTGTTCAAGAAATCGGTAAAGTCAAAGAGAAATCAGGTGTGAATCGCTATGATCCTCTGCGTGAGCGCAATATGCTGGATCTTTTAAAAGAATCCAATCAGGGGCCTCTCCCACAATCTACAGTCGAACATATTTTCAAAGAAATCTTTAAGACTGCTTTAGAACTACAAGTGGACGACCAAAAGAAAGCCTTATTGGTATCCCGTAAAAAGAAAGCAGAAGATACAATTGTTACTGTGAACGGAGAGCCAATTGGACAAGGAAAACCATCATTCGTATTTGGACCTTGTGCAGTTGAATCCTACACACAAGTGGCAGAGGTTGCCGCATCAATTCAATCCAAAGGGTTAAAACTTATCCGTGGGGGAGCATACAAGCCACGTACGTCTCCATACGATTTCCAAGGACTTGGTCTAGATGGATTAAAAATCCTGAAACAAATTTCAGATGAGTTCGGTTTGGGCGTGGTATCTGAAATTGTTACACCTGGACATTTAGAAGAAGCACTTGATTACATCGATGTGATTCAAGTGGGTGCTCGCAACATGCAGAACTTCGAACTATTAAAAGCAGTTGGTTCAATAGATAAACCGGTTCTTCTAAAACGTGGAATCTCAGCGACACTGGACGAATTTGTTCATGCTGCAGAATACATCATGTCGCAAGGAAATGATCAAATCATTCTTTGTGAGCGTGGTATCCGTACGTATGAAAAAGCAACACGCAACACATTAGATATTTCTGCGGTGCCAATTTTGAAACAAGAAACGCACTTGCCAGTATTTGTAGATGTTACGCACTCAACAGGGCGTCGTGATATCTTGTTACCAGCAGCAAAAGCTGCTCTTGCCATTGGAGCAGATGGAGTGATGGCAGAGGTTCATCCAGATCCAGCTGTTGCTTTATCAGATCAAGCTCAACAAATGAACTTGAAGCAATTTGATGAGTTCTACAGTTCATTACAAAATTTCATGAAATCTCATGAGATTCACGCATAAAACTGAGCATCCTTCGGGGTGCTTTTTTTCGTTGTTAAAAGTAAATGATTTCCTTTCATGAAATGCCATGATTTTATACGTTTTTCATACAAAAGTATTGTATACTAAGTTAAATAGTACCTGACAAAGGGGAGAAAACCATGACAGTCACGATTTATGATGTAGCACGTGAAGCAAATGTCTCAATGGCTACAGTCTCACGTGTAGTAAATGGCAACCAAAATGTAAAGCCGGCAACTCGCCAGAAAGTTCTTGCCGTCATTGAACGTCTTGATTATCGTCCAAATGCAGTAGCACGTGGATTAGCAAGTAAAAAAACAAAAACTGTTGGCGTTATTATTCCCGACATCTCGAATGTCTTTTATGCAGAACTTGTGCGTGGAATTGAAGATATCGCAACAATGTATCGCTATAACATTATTCTGACCAACTCAGACCAACAGCCTCAAAAAGAAGCGCAACTGCTCTCGACTTTATTGAGTAAACAAGTGGATGGCGTAGTGTTGATGAGTGATCAATTATCAAATGAGCTCCGTGATGAAATGAAACGTTCATCTATCCCGATGGTTCTTGCAGGGACTTTAGATCAAGCGACGGATACGCCTTCTGTGAATATCGAATATCATGAAGCGGCAGTTCAAGCTGTTGAACGACTAATTCAAAACGGTCATCAACGAATTGCTTATGTGACCGGTTCGTTGAAGTCATCCATTAATCGTTTGCACAAGCTCACAGGATACGAGAAAGCTTTGGATGCTGCAGACCTTGAAGTAGACTCGGACTTGATTGTAGAGGTCGAGAATACATATGAGGAAGGGATTCGTGCGTTTGAACAACTCCAAAGCCTAAAGCAACCTCCAACTGCTTATTTTGCAGGAAATGATGAGATTGCAATCGGCATTTTGCAAGGCGCAAAAGATGCAAATCTAGATGTCCCAGGTGATATTGAAATCATCAGTTTTGAAGATTCAAAATTAACCCGTATGGTGCGCCCGCAATTAACAAGTATTGCAATGCCTCTATATGATATTGGTGCGGTTTCGATGCGTTTACTTACGAAGTACATGAACAATGAAAAAGTCGAAGAGGGTACAGTTATTTTGCCGTACCGTCTCGAAGAACGTCAGTCAGTGAAATAATACTTGAATTTAAGTCGCCCTCCATCCAGAACGCCATTTCCAGGGGGAATTTCCCCGAGCCTCCCCACGTAAGCTGAAAGAAGAGCACTTTCAGCTTCGTTGCCGGGTCTCGTGAAAACTCCGATAGCCCGGGAAATGACGTCCTGGCTTACGGGCTCAGTTAGTATACAAAAGTCATTTTAATTTATCTCAACATTTCTTCAAGAAGAAGATCATAGAATTTTTCTCTCCAGTTAATTAGCATGCACTCGCTATCCTAAACTATATTTAATTAGACGCTAAAAAAGGCCTCCAACCAGAAATTTCTTTTCTGGTGGGGGCCTTTTTTGTAGTATTTGTTTGAAATACATTTGCAGCTGTACAATTAGTTTCCATAATATGAGCAATGTAACAATGAGCTTCGCTAACGTCATAATGGAAGCTGCTAACGTCACGATCAGCCGAATTAATGTAGTAATCACCGTAGTAGTGCACTAAAGTCAAAGAGCTTCTAAAAGATTCTGTGATAAAAACTAAAGTTGAGTGGAATGGAGGGGTTGACTCCAGTGGGATTCCAGTCTGCCGTGAGATCCCGCAGGCGCTTGCGACGAGGAAGCTCACGCAGCGCCCACGGAAAGCAGCCCCGCAGTGGAACTCAACGTTTTAGAGTGGCGTTCTCCACATCTAAATGGAATCGAGTTGCTAACGCCAGAAACACGCTCCGGAATCAGCCGCACCCGCAAAGGCTGAAGAGCGCCTTCACGGGCACGTCTGATTTCCTCGGAGTTTCTAGAGTGGCGTTCTCCACATCTAAATGGAATCGAGTTTCGCCTCCTAGAAATCCCGCAAGAAGCCATCGCGGCCTATGAAGCAAAAAGCGCTTCACAGTCCACGCTGTCTTCTCGCACAATTTCTGACCAGTCGGCTCCACATCTAAAGACTCATCTTTTTCTCATTCCGAATAATGTACAAAGATTTCTCTAACATCTGCTGATTCTTCTCTGTGATTTCTGCTTTACGAGGAATAGCTTCGTAAAGAGGGGACGGATCTTCCCATGTCGGTATGAGGGGGACTGGGCTTTCTTGCTCCCATCGCTCTAACCACGTTTTTGGTAACTCCCCAGTAGGTGCCGGTTGATCCGACATTTCCAACCAGATCAGCGACCATGCACGAGGGACTACGCGCCAAATATCATAACCGCCGCCGCCAACCGCAATCCATTTCCCCCCACAATATTCATGCGCAAGTTCATGCGCTAGTTTAGGAATCTCTTTGTAGGTTTCGATTGTTCCATATAAATGTGTAAGAGGATCAAAGTAATGAGCATCTGCACCATTTTGCGTCAAAATCACATCTGGCTTAAAATGCTCTACGATTTCCCGGAATGCAGCACGGTAAATCTCTAAAAACGATTCGTCTTCTGTGAAGGCATCGATTGGGAAATTGAACGAAGTCCCATAGCCTTCACCTGAACCACGCTCTGTGATATTCCCCGTTCCAGGGAAAAGGTAGCGACCTGTCTCATGAATCGAGATTGTGCATACATTTGGGTCATCGTAAAAACACCATTGTACACCGTCCCCATGATGCGCATCCGTATCGATATACAGAACGCGAGCATTGTATTTTTGCTGCATATACCGAATTGCTACAGAGCTATCGTTATAAACACAAAATCCTGAAGCTTTTCCTCGGAATCCATGATGCAGGCCACCACCCAAGTTAACCGCATGTTTCGCTTTACCTTCCATTACATAGTCGACTGCAGTCAATGTACTTCCGACAAGACGGGCACTTGCTTCGTGCATGCCAACAAATAGTGGCGTATCTTCCGTGCCAATGCCGTACGCTTCAAATTCCTCTGCATTGCAATCTGGCTCGCTCGCTTTTTTTACAGCGTCGATATAGCGCATGTCGTGTGCCAACGCGAGTTCTTCGTCAGTGGCCATACGAGGTTCGACTATATGTTGTTTTGAAAGCGCATTCATTTTTGTTAATAAATCAACCGTCAGTGTCAAACGTTTCTGGTTGAATGGATGTGTATCTGAAAACCGGTACCCCAATTGGTCTTCTGAATAGACAAATACAGCTTCGTTTACAGTGTCGGGTGACTTGGCCATATGACGTCAAACCCTTCTTTTTCAAGAGCAGAAACGAGCTTTAGGGGATTGATCGTTTTTACTCGAATTACAAGAATCTTGTAGAGCTCGTCTTTTTTATCAGGATAGACCAGTACAGACAAGACGTTTACACGGTGTTCGTAAAATACTTTAGAGACTTCAAACAATACACCTGATTTATTTGGAACACGGATTTCAATTTGAGAACCGGGTTGCGTAACGCCTGTTAACTCAATGAATTTATAAAGCATGTCGGACTCTGTAATCATTCCCACAAGTTTTCCTTTACTGACAATTGGTAAGCACCCGATACGATTGTCGTAAAAAATGGTAGCGGTTTCTTCCACAAAGTCAAGAGGATGACCAGTAATAGGGTTTGGAGTCATGATTTTTTCAATCGGTGTATCAAGCACGCTATAGTCATCTGAATCCAACAGATTTGAAGGTGTTGCTTGTTTGATATCACGATCAGTAATGACACCGAGTACTTCGCGTTCGTCATTCACAACTGCAATGTGGCGTATTTTTTTTTCTCGAAGTGTGGCAGCCGCTTCTCTCAATGTTTGCGTGGGAAGGAGCGTAGCCACATCCGTATTCATAATTTCTTCGATAATCATGAGCGAGCCTCCTAGTACATGAAACGATTCATAAATCGTAGCTGATCAAATTGTTGGATAGAATCATTATCGACGCGTGAGCCGATGCGAGCCATTAAACAGTTTGCCGGGTGCGAACTAATTTCTGGGTCATCTGTAGCGAAATATTCAAGTCCACCCGCATTCATCATTTTTTCCATTACTTTTCGGTATTCCCATACGTTTAAACCTGTTCCTTTTAAATCCCAGTGCCAATAATATTCCGTTGTGATGACAATGTAATCGTTCATCGCATCGTCCATCATCGAAACCTTTAAAAGACTTTTTCCTACTCCGCTTCCTCGGTATTTCGGAATCACTTCGATTGCACCGAGTTCAATCAAATTTTCCATGTTTCCTTTCGACCAGCGTTCAAGAGGGTCTGGGTGCAAGAATGTCGCATACCCGACAATAGTTGTTTGCTCTCGAACAATAATCAAACGGCCTTCCGGTAACTTTGCAATATCGATAATTGCTTTATGTTGTTGATCGGGGACACGGAAAGAGGTCAAATCCTCGTGAAACTGCAAAGAAGCAATTTCCTCACTTGGCACAGGACCTTCTACGATTACAGTTCCGTGTTTTGTCTTCACTTCAATGGCATTGTAGGTTTTTTTATGAATCACATGCACACCACCTTCATTTTACTCTTATCCATTATACCGTATACCCTAGAAAATGTGTGCGCTTTCAAGAAACATTCAGAATAGTTGTACAAACGAAATAACTTTAGGTAAAATAAGGGGGTACTTACATAGAAGGGGTGACAGTATGAAACTGGAAACATTAGCAGCAGTTCAAGGAAACTATAATCTTTCGGAGTATGAATCGTTCTCAAAAGATTTCTCATGGGATAGTGCATCTGAGGTATTTGACTGGCACAAGACGGGGAAAATGAACATTGTACATGAGGCGATTGACCGTCATGCATATTCTTCAAACAAGAATAAAGTGGCGCTCTTTTATCAAGACAATGATCGTAAGGAAAGCTATACGTTTTACGAAATGATGCGCAATGTAAACCGAGCGGCAAATACGCTTTCTAAATATTCATCTCTTGAAAAAGGGGACCGCATGTTCATCTTCATGCCACGTTCACCGGAGTTGTATTTTGCACTTTTAGGTGCATTAAAGATGGGAGTAATTGTAGGGCCTTTGTTTGAAGCATTCATGGAAGGCGCGGTGTATGACCGTTTAGATGACAGCGATGCGAAAGTATTAGTGACTACTCCAGAACTTCTCAGTCGCGTACCTGTCGACAAGCTTCCAAAACTTGAAACAATCTTCCTCGTTGGGGAGTATGATTCATTTGATGAGAAGTATGTTGATTTTACAGCAGGCCTTCAAGAAGCAAGTGACAAGTTTGAAACGGTGTGGGTTGATCAAGAAGATGGTTTAGTGCTTCATTACACATCGGGTTCTACTGGTAAGCCAAAAGGAATCTTACATGTACATGGTGCGATGGTTCAACACTACCACACGATGAAGTGGGTCATGGATGTGAAAGAGAATGATATTTACTGGTGTACTGCGGATCCAGGCTGGGTTACGGGTACTGTATACGGAATCTTTGGTCCTTGGCTGACAGGAACAACATCTCTTATTTTAGGTGGACGTTTCTCACCAGATGCGTGGTATAAAGCAATTCAAGACTATGGTGTGACAGTTTGGTATAGTGCACCGACAGCTTTCCGCATGTTGATGGGAGCAGGGGACAACCTTGTAAAAGAGTATGACTTATCAACTCTTCGCCACTTGTTATCGGTTGGGGAGCCGTTAAATCCAGAAGTTGTGAAATGGGGCATGCAAGTATTTGGGCTTCGTATCCACGACACATGGTGGATGACTGAAACAGGAGGTCAGATGATTTGTAATTACCCGACGATGGCAATCAAGCCAGGCTCGATGGGGAAACCAATTCCAGGCGTGTATGCAGCTATCATCGACAACGAAGGAAATGAAGTACCACCGCTAACAATGGGGAATCTAGCCATTAAAAAAGGTTGGCCATCGATGATGCGAGAAGTATGGAACAATAAAGAGAAGTATGACTCGTATTTCATGAACGATGAATGGTATTTCTCGGGAGATTCGGCGTATATGGATGAAGACGGGTATTTCTGGTTCCAGGGGCGCGTGGATGATGTCATCATGACGTCAGGTGAGCGAGTAGGGCCGTTCGAAGTAGAAAGTAAATTAATTGAACATCCGGCTGTTATGGAAGCTGGCGTCATCGGAAAACCAGATCCGGTCCGCGGTGAAATCATAAAGGCGTTCATCGCTTTAAACGAAGGCTATGAGCAATCGGATGAGCTGGTCGCTGAGATTCAGCAGTTCGTGAAAAAAGGATTGGCTGCACATGCTGCTCCTCGTGAAATTGAATTCAAAGACAAACTTCCAAAAACACGAAGTGGAAAGATCATGCGTCGCGTTTTAAAAGCGTGGGAATTGAATCTACCGACGGGTGACTTATCGACAATGGAAGATTAAAAAGGTAAAGCAAAAAGGGAGTTTCTCAAATTTTGAGAAACTCCCTTTCGTATGTTCTATGATGCACTTATGCTCTAACTTTTATTCTATTCAGTACCTTCTTCGGGTTCTTCTGGCTCTTCAGGTTCTACCGGGTCGACTGGATCCGTGTCATCTCCACCGCCAGTGCCTCCGCCATTCCCGCCGCCAGAGTTGCCACCGCCAGAGTTACCACCACCAGAATTTCCGCCGCCATCCCCGCCACCAGTTGCAGGTGGAGTTGTTGGGGTAGGAGTTGGAGCAGGCTCTGGCTCAGGGCGCTCACGCGTAACGGCATTTGATGGCGCAGATTGTTTACCTGTAATATCGACTGCACGAACAGAGTAATCTCCAAATCCACCAAGTGTGTATCGGTTTGCGCTAGCTTGTGGAACAGCTGCGATTCGTGTAGAGCCTTGATAAATATAGTATCCGACAACATCAGCAGAACCAGAATCTGTCCATGTCATAACATCTCCTGAAACGGAAGCTGTTACACCAGATGGAGCTGCATCATCTGCTTGGAATACATCTTCTGAAACTACATTTGAAGCAAAACCTGAGTTCTCAGGGAATAACTTACTCGCGTTGCCACCGAAGCGACCAAGCATACGTTCAATGAAGGACTCGCTTACACCAAATCCGCCTCTCACAACGAACTCTTGTGGTGTGCTGTCAAGAGCACGGTAGCGATTGCCATTGATTGTTACATACGATGAGCTCACTAAACTATCATCAGGTTTAGTTGGTAAGAAAGCAGCTGCGTTAAATAAGTCGGAACGTACAAGTCCTGCATTAGAACAAGCAGATGATGGTGCAAGACCAGAAATACTACAGAATGATCGTTCTACCACACCTTCAGGACGTTGGAACGTTTTATTCGGTGCAGCAATCAATTCTGGATTTACATCATACAGTCCGTTCATAATATTCGCCCATAAAGTATTCGAGCGAACAGAAGGATGACCATACGTGTTGTTCATATAGAACAGTGTGTTATCTCCTGCTTTAAAGTTGTAATTGTCATATCCGAGCCATACGCTCAATGTCACGTTTGGATTGTAGCCGATCAACCAAGAATCTTTATGGTCTTGTGTTGTACCAGTTTTTCCAGCAAAGTCTGAGTTAAATTTTAGACGAGAATTGGCAACAGTTGCTGTTCCCTCATCAAATACATCGCGCATCATATCGTTCATGATGTAAGAAGTCGCTGGACTAAATACTTGAACAGGCTCAGCTTTGTGCTCAAATACGACGTTGCCGTCAAAATCTTCGATTTTTTCAATTAAGTAAGCATCGACAAATGATCCATTGTTCGCAAACATCGAAAATGCATTTGTATTGTCTTCAATAGTGACGCCTGTCGTTGTTCCTCCAATAGAGATAGAAGGGTAGTCATTCTCTTTCTTTTCTACACTGCTAAAGCCCATTTTGTGTAGCAAATCAATCGGTTGGCGTTGTTTGACTTCATCATACAAGCGAACCGCAGTTAAGTTTTGAGAAGTTGTCAAAGCACTACGTACAGAAATGATTCCTTTTTCTTGGTTCGGATTGTAGTTCGACGGTTCCCAACCAGAATTCGATGCATCTGTTAATGAGAACTTTACATCGACCACCGGTGAACCTGCACCTACAAGTCCGTACTCAATGGCTGGAGCATAGACCATTAAAGGTTTGAATGTGGAACCAGGAGAACGGAAGGCAGTCGTAGAGTGATTCAAGGCTTCAAGGTTATGGTCACGACCACCCATGAAGGCAAGAATACGACCCGTTTGGTTTTCTAAAAGCATTCCACCAACTTGAACCGGTTCTTCAACTGTTTCAATTTCACCAGTTTCTTCGTTCTTTACTTCTTTCACACGTGTATACCCATACATATCGTAAGAGTCTTTTATTTCTTCCATTTTTCGCATTAAGCCTTCGTCAATCGTTGTGTGGATGCGGTATCCACCAGTAGCAATTTCTTGACGTGCTAGTTGACGATATTCTGTTCGAAGAGAGGAGTCGCCATCTACGCGGTCTGGATCAAGACCGTCACGCTCGGCTAAGATTTTTGCCATGATTGTCGTGACTCGTTCTTCAACTTCAATCGTTAACCAAGGTAAGTCTTCATACGTAGAAGCTTCACGTGGTTTAAAGTCTTTTGTAATGTCATAAGCTAGAGCCTCTTGATACTCAGCATCCGTAATATACTCTGTCTCATTCATACGGAAGAGAACCGTCTTCATCCGGTCGATTCCAGGTTGTAATCCTTCAGCATCTTTTAACTCACCTTTACTAGTGAAAGGTGTGTAGCGATAAGGAGCTTGTGGAATTCCTGCGATGTAAGCGGCTTGGGCGAGGTTCAAATCTTTTGCTTCTACACCAAAAATCCCTTGCGCAGCCGTCTCGATCCCAGCAATATTGCGTCCACTTGAATTTCGACCATACGGAATGATGTTCAAGTATGCTTCTAAAATTTCATCTTTCCCCATATATTCTTCTAAGCGCATAGCCAATAGTAGCTCTTTTGCTTTACGAGAGTAAGAAACTTCATTAGTGAGGATTTGGTTTTTAATGATTTGTTGCGTCAGTGTGGATCCACCTGTCTGAGTGTCCGCATTTGTAATATCTTGTACTAATCCGCGAAGAACAGCTTTCGGCACGATTCCATCGTGTACTTCAAAATATTCATCTTCTGTTGCAAATACTGCATTTAAGACATTCTCAGAGACGGCATCGAGCTTTGTTTCTGTTCGCTCGAGATCCGTTCGCATCTTCCCAAAATAATTATTATCTTTGAAATAGATTTCAGATGTCTCTTCATACGTAAATACGGCGTTTTTCATCTGTTCAGGTGATCGCAACGGCTCGTCTTTGACAAGAGCTGCAAAATAACCTGCACCAACAGATGCACCAAACGCACCAAGTACTAGAAACAGAACGAGAACAATCAATGCCAGATTCCAAAAAACACTTCCAGTGATACGTAATGCTTTGGCCCATTTCGAACGGGTCCAGTTATCTAATCGTTCCTTCAAACTCAAGGTCGTGCACCCCCTAAAAAATCACTTCATTATACCATATTTAGCAAGTAAATTTCGATAGTTATTGACAACTCTATGGAAATCGGTAAAATAGGGGTATATTTAAGCGATGAATAAATGCGAGTAGCTTTTGGATGATGCCATTAGAAATCTGGTGGGTGCTGCAAACCAGACATTCCCATAAGTGAAGTACAGTTTAGGAGCTTGACGTATGACGGCGTTAACGTCATTCGAGTGAGAAGGAGATAGCTCCTTTCTAAACTGGGTGGTACCGCGCAAACAAGCGTCCCTGCATCTTTTTGATGCAGGGACTTTTTTGTTGAGAATCGCAAAAAGGAGGAAAAACAATGTCAAAACAATTACTAGACGATTTAAGCTGGAGAGGCTTGTTATATCAACAAACGGATGAAGAGGGAATGGCCGCTCTTCTTGAGAAAGAGAAAGTAGCCCTTTACTGTGGAGTTGATCCTACAGCTGACAGTATGCATATCGGCCACATTGTGCCACTACTTACGTTGCGTCGCTTTCAAATGCATGGGCATCAACCTATCCTGTTAGTGGGTGGAGCAACAGGAACAATCGGAGATCCATCTGGACGCTCTGAGGAACGCCAACTGCAGACGATGGAACAAGTCGATCAAAATGTCGCAGCGATTGCTGAACAAATGAAACGAATTTTTGATTTTGACACAGACAACGGTGCCAAGATGGTCAACAACAAAGACTGGATCAGCTCGATGACGATCATCGACTTCTTACGCGATTACGGTAAACTTGTGAATATCAATTACTTGCTTGCAAAAGATTCGATTTCATCTCGTTTAGATTCTGGTCTTTCTTTCACTGAATTTGCATACACACTTATTCAAGGAATTGACTTTAATCATTTGTACAATCACCACAACTGTCGTGTGCAGATTGGTGGATCCGATCAGTGGGGGAATATTACGACAGGACTTGAAATGATTCGTAAAACACATGATGAAGAAGCAAAAGCATTCGGTATCACGATTCCACTAGTAACAAAAGCAGATGGGACAAAATTTGGAAAAACAGCAGGAGGAGCAGTTTGGTTAGATGCCTCTAAAACTTCTCCATATGAATTCTTCCAATTCTGGATCAACACTGCAGACGCAGATGTGATTAAATACTTGAAAATCTTTACGTTTATCGAGCGTACTGAAATTGAAGAACTTGAGAAAGCAGTAGAAGAGCAGCCACATCTTCGAGAAGCACAAAAGCGCCTTGCAAAAGAGATGACAGAATTGATTCATGGGGTGGATGCACACGAGCAGGCTGTTCGTATTTCACAAGCATTGTTTAGTGGAAACCTGAAAGAACTATCTGTCGCGGAAATGAAAGATGCATTCAAAGATGTACCGTCCGCAGAAGTTACAAAAGAAGAGAAAAACATTGTGGATTTGCTGATTGAAGCAGGGGTCTCCCCATCGAAACGTCAAGCACGTGAAGATGTATCAAATGGGGCTATCTCACTAAATGGGGAAAAAGTAACGGATGTTGCATATATGGTGAGTGGTTCAGATCGTCTAGACGATCAATTCCTAATTGTAAGAAGAGGAAAGAAAAACTATAAGATGATACATTTCTTACAGTAGATGGTAGTAATAATTAGTGAAAAAAATCAAAATTGACTAATTTTTTGTGATGTATATGTGGTACACTTACAGTATATATGAACCTATGCAAGGAGTACCGGTATGTCTCAAACAAAAATTTGTGTAGTTAATCTAATTGATGATTTCTTTGTCATTTTAAATGAGAAAGAAACAAATGAACGAATTTTTATTCCTAAGGATAAATTTACGATCAAAGCAAAGCCTGGAGACGAGCTCGAAGTAACACGTGATGAGCGTTTGAATGGCTATATCTTTAAAGAAATTATGTAATTGAAAACCCTGTCGCTCAAATTTTGAGCGGCAGGGTTTTTGTATTTCGTTCTGGTGCTTTTAGTTACGAAATCCCTCCACCCAGGTCGCCATTTCCTGGGAGGGTTTCTTTAGCCTTTGGTGCCTGTCACCATTTACCAGCAGCTCCCATTTGGTACCTGTCACCATTTACCAACCATTTAGCCTTTGGTGCCTGTCACCATTTACCAGCAGCTCCCATTTGGTACCTGTCACCATTTACCAACCATTTATAAAACCTTGAGCAATCAGTGAAAATGAATTTTTCATGTGCTTGTTACTGTTCGGTCAGTTTCGATAGGTGGACGACTTACAAGATAAATAAAAAAAACCCCCCATAAAGGGAGGCAGTTACTCAGATTAACGAGAGTAGAACTCAACGATAAGAGCTTCGTTGATTTCAGCAGATAATTCGCTACGCTCTGGAAGACGAGTGAATTTACCAACTTTTTTGTCAGCGTCAAACTCTAAGTATTCAGGTACGAAGTTATTTACTTCAATCGCTTCATTTACAGCAGTAAGGTTTTGAGATTTTTCACGAAGTGAGATCTCTTGACCTGGTTTTACTAAATATGAAGGAATATCAACGCGTGCGCCATCGACCATAACGTGACCGTGGTTTACTAGTTGACGAGCTCCACGACGAGTGCGAGCAAGACCTAAACGGTAAACTAAGTTGTCTAAGCGAGTTTCAAGAAGAATCATGAAGTTCTCACCTTGCTTACCTTGTAACTTAGCAGCTTTGTTGAATAAAGTTTTGAACTGACGCTCGTTTAATCCGTAAGAGTGACGAAGTTTTTGCTTCTCTTGAAGCTGTAAGCCGTACTCAGAGATTTTTTTGCGTTGGTTCGGGCCGTGTTGACCTGGTGCGTAAGGACGCTTTTCTAATTCTTTACCTGTGCCGCTTAGAGAAATTCCAAGGCGACGAGACAGTTTCCATGATGGACCTGTATAACGAGACATAGTAGTCTCCTCCTCTGTTGGTTTTATTTTGTTGTAAAATAAAAACCAATTGTATTCAGTCAAAAGGCTATTTTGTCATCTGGTGATTTCGCCCATGCAGCCGAAGGGTTACGTATCACATCCACATAGAGTGGGACAAACTAGCGGCTCATGGCCATACAACTGCTGCGTTTATTTTACACAAAGACCATTGTATAACTTCCACTGTTGACTGTCAAGAGGATTCGCTAGACAAGCAAGTTTTACTGGTCTGACTTCTTGGAAAACCATTGCCAGAACTTCCTCTATCGGAGTAAACTAATAATGAAAGCGTTTACATTCAAAGGGGTGCTTGAACATATGAGAAAAGATACACGCTTGATCCATGAGGGGATGGATCCTGCCAACCACCAAGACAGTTTGACAGTGCCGCTCTACCAAACGTCAACATTTACTTTTCACAGTGCTGAACAAGGACAACGAAGATTTGCAGGGGAAGAAACAGGGGGGATTTACTCACGCCTTGGTAACCCGACAGTCGATGTATTGGAAAAACGTATGATGGCGCTTGAGCAAGGTGGAGGCGCACTAGCATTCGGTTCAGGAATGGCAGCAGTTAGTACCATTCTTGTTCATCTCACAAAGACGGGAGATCATATACTTTGTTCAAAAGGTCTTTATGGATGCACATTTGGACTGCTCGGTATTTTTGAAACGAAATACGCTATTACACATTCACTATCAGCACTAGCTTCACGTGAGCAAATCGAAGCGGCGATCCAAGAGAATACGACAGTAATTTATGTAGAGTCACCAATCAATCCAACGATGGAAATCGTGGACTTAGCGCTGGTGTGTGAAGTGGCAATTGAACGTGGAATACGGGTGGTTGTGGATAATACATTTTGCTCACCGTACTTACAACAGCCGCTTGAACTTGGCGCAGACTTCGTATTGCACAGTGCAACGAAATACTTGAATGGTCATGGGGATGTCATTGCAGGTATTTTAGTTGGAAAAGATGCAGACGAGATGCAGCAAATTCGAATGTCCGTTCAAAAAGATTACGGCGGAATTATTTCACCATTTGATGCTTGGCTCATTTTGCGTGGTTTGAAAACTCTTCACGTACGTATGGATCGCCATGTGAAAAATGCTGAGAAATTGCTCGCGTATTTGAAAACTGAGCCGAGTGTCACCAAGATATTCTATCCATTTGATGATGCCCATCCACAAGTGGAAATTGCGAGAAAACAAATGACTGCTGGGGGAGGTTTGATTTCTTTTGTAGTAGAAGGAGGAACCGAGTCGGCCCAGCGATTTTTAAATCAGTTGCAGCTAATCCACGTAGCAGTAAGTTTAGGCGACGCGGAGACTTTGATTCAACACCCTGCTACGATGACACATTCTGTAGTACCAGAAAACGATCGAATTGCGATGGGAATCGACAATGGCATGCTGCGCTTATCAGTCGGTCTTGAAGACATGGATGATATCATCGAAGATTTACAAAAAGCTTTTCAAGCTATTACGAAAGAAGGCACCAGTCAATTCTAATTTAAAAAAAACACGCACAAAGGGAGTCTCTCAATTATCATGAGAAACTCCCTTTTCAATAGTTTATATGAGTAAGGCTTTTTGTTTTGATTAAACACGGAGGCCAGAACGGCATTTCCCGGGCCATCTGAGTTTTCTCGAGACCCGGCAACGAAGATGAAAGTGCTCTTCTTTCAGCTTACGTGGGGAGGCTCGGGGAAACTCACCCAGGAAATGCCGTTCTGGCTGTAGGGTTTTCCGAATTATACTTAAAATTAGATATGTTTCATCAGATGATCAACAAACGTTTCAAGACCAGCTTGATCCACTTCCGTAAAACGTGCTTTTGAAGGACTATCGATATCTAATACACCGATGACTTCGCCGTCTTTCACAAGCGGAATAACGATTTCAGAGTTCGAAGCCGCGTCACATGCAATATGTCCAGGGAAGGCATGAACGTCCTCAATACGAAGTGTTTCGTTTTTCTCTACAGCTGTTCCACAAACTCCGCGTCCAACTGCGATTCGTACACAAGCCGGAAGTCCTTGGAAAGGCCCGAGGACCAGTTCACCGTCTTGCATCAAATAAAAGCCAACCCAATTCGTATCATCCAAAAATTGATTTAACAAAGCAGAAGCATTGCTCAAGTTTGCGATTTGATTCGTTTCACCGTCTAGTAGCGCATCCAATTGTTTAGCAAGAAGTGCGTAATTTTCTTCTAATGAAGCCGAATAAGCTTGTTGTGTGAACATCATCATTCCTCATTTCTCTAATTCAGTAAAGTGCTCCGAAAACTGGTGAAGATCACGTGCAATGTGAGCGTCGGACCCAAAGATAAGTGGGATTCCTTTAGATTTCGCAATGCGTGCTATATGTAGAGGAGGATAAGGCTCTTTACAAAATGATTTTGCATAGCCTGCACTATTCAGATCTATCTCTAAATTCGCGTCCTTAATTGCTTCGACAATGCGCAACAACTGCTCAGTGTCATCAGGGAAGGATGGCAGAGCGTGTTGGAATTTATGGATGAGTGAAAAGTGTCCGATTCTTTTGGGTTTCCAGTTTCCGAGAGAAGTTGTAATAGATTTTAGCACAGTAGCGTAATAAAGTGAATAGAACTGATCGGCAGAACCCAGTTGCGCGACTGTCTCTAAATAAAGCTCCTTTGAGTAGTCAATGCAAACATACTCATTCATAGGAAGCTTTAAGAAATGTACAGATAGAATACTATCGTCAAGCTCAGGACCGTACGTGTTTAAAAAGCTGGTTGTCTCACGTTCAAATCCTTCGATATAATCTACCTCTAAGCCCACATTCACGACCAAGTCAGTAGAGTAGGCTTTTTGCACATAACGTACAGCTGTAACATAGGATTCTAAATTTCGTAAGTCCATTCCACTATCACGAGTTGGCGTTGTGTCGACGAAGCCTTCTGGAAGGGGGGCATGCTCGGTAAAACTGATTTCTTTGATGCCAAGCTCTATGGCTCGTTCACAATATAAGGCAAAACTATCCTTAGAGCCATGTGGGCAAAACGGTGTATGAATATGTCCGTCACGTCTCATCTTGAAAATCCTCTCAAAAAATAGTTACAATAGATTGAAACAATCTTAACATAACATGGTAAACTAGAAGAACAACAAGCGTTTGGAACAAAGGAACAGGGGGCTTCTAATGGAATATCTTATCCCACTACTCATTGTCATCCTTGTGGCCATTGTCGTTATTCTTGTATTTCGAAGAAAACATAACGCCACAATCAATGAGTTGGACAATAAAAAACAACAGATTCAACACAAACCGATACTTGAAGAGATGACAAAAGTGAAGCAACTCAATATGAACGGGCAGACAGAAGAGATGTTTGAGCGTTGGCGCAACCTTTGGAATGAAGTAATGGACCACGACATTCCTGAAGTCGACTCCCTACTTTTTGATACAGAAGAGTTTGTCGACAAAATGCGTTTCGGAAAAGCATCGAAAACCGAACAAGATATTCGAGACCGTTTACATAAAGCGGAACAGAAAATGAATTCCATCTTGGAAGAATTACATAACCTGATTGGCAGTGAAGAAAAGAACCGAATTGAGATGGAACAAATCCAAGAACAATATCGAAGTGCTCGTAAAAATGTACTTGCCCATCAATATTCATTTGGAGAGGCTCTTCCAGCGCTTGAAAAAGAACTTGAAAGCTTCCAACCTGAGATGGCAGAATACAACGAGCTGACATCGAAAGGGAATTACATGAGTGCACGTGAAGTCGTGATGCGTTTACGTGAAAAAGGCGATCAATTATTCCCGAAACTTCATGACATTCCAACATTGTTTTCGGAAGTGTCCACAAAGATTCCTGCAACCCTGCATGAACTGCGCTCAGGTAAAAATGAAATGGAGTCACAAGGGTACTTCTTAGATCATCTAGAAATCTCACATAAACTTGATGCGATGGAATCAGAATTAGTTCAGCTAAAGCTACAAATTGCAGAGCTGACGGTTGGGCCAGTTAAACGCCGGGTCGAAGAAATGAAAGATGAATTGGAATCAGTATATGATTTGCTTGAAAAAGAAGTGAAAGCAAAAGCTTATGTCGATCACCATCACCTTGCAATTGCAGAGCGTTTAGATCAAACAAAACAACAAACACTCACAGCACAAGAAGAAGCGAATTATGTCCGTCAGAGCTATCATCTAACAGACGAGCAACTAGCGATTCCTGTGAAGTGTTTAGAAAAATTAGCGACAGCTGAATCAAAAATGACACTTATTCAAACACGATTGAGTGAAGAGCGTTCGGCTTACTCTTCTTTAGAAGAAGAATTGCGTGAACTCGACCAATTAACAGGTGAACAAGATGAAATTCAAAGCGAATTCCACAACCGTTTAAAGAACTTACGAATTGATGAGAATACCGCTCGTGCGAAAATTGTCGAACTTAAGCGGACGTTGCACGTAAAAGAACGCAGCCTGCAAAAGGCGAACTTACCAGGCGTTCCAGAAGAAATCGATGCACGCTTTGAAGAAGCGGATGAAAACATCTTTGTCGTTGAGCAGAACTTGCAAGAGGTACCTCTTAATATGACCACTGTTGACACGAATATGAAAAAGGCAGAAGGCGCTGTTCAAGAAGCAGTTGCGAAAGCAGATGAAATGCTTGAAAATGCCTTACTAGTTGAGCGCATCATTCAATACGGAAATCGATACCGGACTACAAATACGGCTGTCAATGTGAAGCTACTTGAAGCGGAACATGCCTTCCGTCAAAAACGCTACTCAAAGGCTCTTGAAGAAGCTGGAATTGCGGTGGAACAAGCAGAACCTGGGGCACTAAAAAAGATTCAAAAGATGATGAAAGAACAACAATGGAATCACTAAAAGCTGCCGCTTTGGCAGCTTTTTGTTATGGAGGTGGAACACGATGATTTATTTAGATAATAGTGCTACAACAAAACCGGACCCAAAAGTTTTAGCTGCATTTCTAAAGGTCAATGAAGAATTTTGGTTTAATCCATCTTCTATTCATGAAGGTGGAGAAAAGGCAAACAAATTATTGGAATCAGCCCGAACGCAAATTTCCAGTCTTTTAAAAACAGACTCCAAATCTGTTCTATTTACTTCGGGAGGAACAGAAGGCGCGAACTTTGTATTGAAACAAGCGGCTGTGGACCGTGAATCTATAGGAAAGCACATCCTCATTTCCGCAGTAGAGCACCCGTCTGTTTTAGAAGTGGGGAAGTATTTATCTACTAGAGGATTTGAAGTGGAATGGTTAGAAGTGAACACTGACGGTATGGTGCTTGTAGAAGAGCTCGAGCGCAAGATTCGAAAGGATACGTCCGTCATCTCTGTTCAACATATAAACAATGAATTGGGCACATTACAGCCTATTCGTGATTTAGTGAAAGTGGCACGAGCACGTTCTCGAGCAGTGTTTCATGTAGATGCCGTACAAAGCGTTGGAAAGGTAGTTGTAGATTTTGATAGTCTTCCGGTAGATTGGATCACACTATCCGCGCATAAATTTCACGGGATAAAAGGTACTGGCATAGTGGCATGTCATTCAAACATCCATTTAGAACCACTCATTCATGGAGGTGGACAAGAGTTCGGCTTAAGAAGCGGCACTACTGCTGTCGCACAAGCTGTCTCGACTGCTAAAGCTTTTCGTATAGCTGTGGAATCTTTAGAACAAACTTCCACCCATTTAGCAAGGTTAAAAGCGTCTCTGGTGACTTTTTTTCATGACCACCCATTTGTCACTGTTTTGACACCTGCCAGTTCTGCCCCACATATTGTAACGATTGCAGTGAAAGGCGTGACGGGAGAAGTACTTGTCAATGCACTAGAAAAGAAGGGGATTTATGTTTCAACAAGCAGTGCATGTTCATCGAAAAAAACGACAAGAAGTCATGTGCTCGAAGCCATTGGACTTTCAAAAGAGTTGATTGATGGTGTGATTCGGATTAGTATGGGGAAGGACACGACCGAGCAGGATGTTCAGACGCTTCAAGATGTGATGAACGAAATCCTCCGGCAATTAGAAAGGAATTTAAAAGTATGAATTGGGATCGAATTATAGTTCGCTACGGGGAACTTTCAACAAAAGGACGTAATCGTCGTCAATTTACGAATCGACTACGAGACAATATTCGTTTTTCATTTGAGGATATTCCAACGCTTCGCTTGCAAGCAGAGCGCGACAGAATGTTTTTAATGACAGATACAGATGCAGACATGCAAAAGCTGTTAACTCGACTTCCAGCAGTATTTGGAATTCAATCATTCAGTCCCGTCGCGAAAACTGAGAAAACAATTGATGCAATGGCAGCAACTGCAATTGCAATTTTAGAGGAATTAGAAACAGCAGGGAAGACATGCAAAGTAACAGTTAAGCGTTCGGATAAGAGCTTCCCGCATGAAACGAATGAGATTCAGCATCTAGTTGCGAGTCAAGTACTGCGTCATTTTGATGGATTAACGGCAAAGATGAAAAATCCAGATTACACGATTAAAATTGAAATTTTGCAAGATGCAGCGTATATCTCTGCACAAACTATTGCAGGTGCTGGTGGAATGCCAGTTGGCTCAAATGGTCGCTCGTTACTTATGTTGTCTGGTGGAATCGATAGTCCAGTAGCAGGATATATGATGTTAAAACGTGGCGTGCGTTTGGATGCCATCCATTTTCATAGTCCGCCATATACGAGTGAGCGATCATTAGATAAGGTGAAGGACTTAGCCGAAAAGTTAAGTCACTTCGGTGCGACTGTGCGTCTCCATGTCATTCCATTTACTGAAATTCAAGAAGCGATTCAACAGCAAATTCCAAAAAATGTATCAATGACCACTACCCGACGCATGATGTTAAAAATTGCGGATCAAGTGCGTGCAGACATTGGAGCTCTTGCAATTGTTACTGGGGAAAGCCTTGGTCAAGTGGCGAGTCAGACATTGGAATCATTAACAGCTATCAATGAAGTTACGGCGACTCCTGTTTTACGTCCATTGATTGCAGAAGATAAATCGACGATTATTCAACTTGCTGAACAGATTGGCACATATGAAACGTCGATTTTACCATACGAAGATTGCTGTACCATTTTTGTGCCAAGTGCACCGAAAACAAAACCAAAACTTGAAAAAGTGACGTTCTACGAAAGCTTTGAAACATTCGATGCGCGTATCGAAAAAGCAGTGGCGAATCGTGAAGTGTTCCGCTTCCCACAAAAAGAACAAAAGCCAGAGTTTGACGAGTTATTATAAATGAAAAAATTTCCTTGTAGCAAAATGTATGAATTCGCGAATTCGGTTCATTCTATTTGCACAAGGAGGTGACACACACATGGCAAACAACAACTCAAATAAGCTTGCGGTACCTGGTGTAAAACAAGCGCTTGATCAAATGAAGTATGAGACCGCTCAAGAGTTTGGCGTACAGTTAGGTCCAGATGCCACTTCACGTGCGAATGGTTCAGTTGGTGGCGGAATTACGAAACGTTTGGTTCAGATGGCTGAGCAACAATTAAACAACGGTCGTCAAAGCTAACGGAGAATCCGAATGACTCACACTGTGAGTTGTTCGGATTTTTTTATTTTTTAGATGTGGAGAACGCCACTCAAGAAACTCCGAAGAAATCAGACGTGCCCGTGAAGGCGCTCTTCAGCCTTTGCGAGTGCGGCTGATTCCGGAGCGTGTTTCTGGCGTTCGCAACTCGATTACATTTTAGATGTGGGGAACGCCACTCAAGAAACTCCCTCCACCCAGGACGCCATTTCCTGGGGGAGTTTCCCCGAGCCTCCCCACGTAAGATGAAAGAACAGCACTTTCATCTTCGTTGCCGGGTCTCGTGAAAACTCCAACGGCCCGGGAAATAGCGCCCTGACTTCCGGGAGTTTCTTTGGATCCTGTCACCATTTCAGCAATGAAGAAAAGCATATAGCAACCAAGCGTTGCCCCCACAAGCAAATTCAGCAGCAAATCACAAAAGTGCATCACTAAAATTCAAAAGTTGCACACAAAGCGCGGAAAGTTGCACACAAAAAACAATTTCCAGCAGCAAATCCGAAAAGTGCATCACTAAAATTCAAAAGTTGCACACAAAACGCAAAAAGTTGCACACAAAAAACAATTTCCAGCAGCAAATCACAAAAGTGCATCACTAAATTTCAAAAGTTGCACACAAAACGCGGAAAGTTGCACACAAAAAACAAATGCCAGCAGCAAATCACAAAAGTGCATCACTAAAACTCAAAAATTGCACGTCAAATCTAAACTCGTTGACAGGCACCATTTTGCCTCGATATTTATTGAAAATCCCCATTTAACAACATTGTGGTTTACCAGCAGTTCCCAAAACGTACCTGTCACCACAAAAGAGCCACCATAAATAATCCTGAAATTCTGTCGTTTACTTCAACAAACTGAAGTGATACACTGAAACCATTATTTCGAAACTAAAAATAAATACGAGGTACTCATCATGACAACTGAACAAAAAGGCATCGCACAGGTTTTTCTAGCCTACCTTCTTTGGGGACTCATGCCGATCTACTGGAAGACTGTACAGCACATTTCTAGTGATGAAATTTTAGCAAGCCGCATCGTCTGGTCATTCATATTTACAGTCCTCTTAATCACTGTACTTCGTGATATTCCGAAACTAAAGACGGACTTGACGAATCTGTGGGCAGACAAAAAAGCATTTTTTAGCTTGATGATTGCATCTTATTTAGTGACGGCGAACTGGTTCACATTTATCTTCGCTGTGAACAGTGGGGAACTTGTGCAGACCAGTCTAGGTTACTACATCAATCCATTGATTTCTGTGTTACTAGGAATCGTTTTTCTTGGAGAAAAATTAAGTGACGCACAAAAAGCAGCCGTAGGAATTGCAGCTGCTGGAGTTATGATTTTAACCTATACATATGGAGAGTTGCCTTGGATTTCCCTAGTGCTTGCAGGGAGTTTTGCATTTTACGGATTGATTAAAAAACAAGCAAAAGTAGGAGCGATTACAGGCCTTGCCATTGAAACATTTTTTGTTTTACCGTTTGCCTTCATTTATTTAGCCTACTTATTCACGCAAGACTCTCTTCAATTCGTTGAAAGCGAGCCGATTACAATGCTTTTGTTAATGTTCTCTGGCGTAGCTACTGCATTACCGCTGCTACTCTATGCAAGCGGAACAAAGCGAATTCCCCTGTATTTATCAGGCTTTATTCAATACATTGCTCCGACCATCATGTTGGTGCTCGGTGTTGTTCTTTACAATGAACCGTTCTCAAACATGGAATGGACGGGCTTTAGTTTTATCTGGGTAGCGCTTGTTTTGTTTTCGGTATCCAAATTTATACAAATAAAACGCTCGTTATAAAAATGAGCGTTTTACTTTTTCCCAGTAGCTATTGTCTTTCAATTTCACCGTTTTCACAACGCGCTCACTCAATCGAATGTCAATCGTGTTCACGTGCTGAATACTGAGTGCTTCATTGTCTGTAGACATCGTCGGATAGTCGTTCCAATCGTCGTGAAGTTCTAGACGCAGTGTGCGATTGCCACTTAAAATAAATGGCGAACCTAATGAACGGTATTCATTGTTGTTCATAGAAGCTACTTCAGTCACCTGGAAGCATGGAAGCTGAGGATCCACAACAGCACCGCCTAATGATTTATTATAAGAAGAGCTTCCCGTAGGTGTTGAAACTACAATTCCGTCACCACGGTACGTTTCTAAAAGTATGTCGTCAATCTTAACATCCATCGCAATAGTCTTCATGATGTTTGAACGAATCGCAAATTCATTTAAACAATAAAAATGCGGTTCTCCGTTAACGGATATTTCGATGACTGGATATTTACGCACTTCGACGCGGTCTTGGATAATCGCATCTGCCATATTCGGGAAGTGCAGTTCTTCTAATAAAAAATCACAGTACATCGCAAGTGTTCCAGAAGTGGAGATACCTGCATATAATACGTCTTGGCGAAACCCTGTTTTCCGCACAGCTTGAAGGAAGCTTCCGTCTGAACCGACGCTTACAATGATCGACGCTTCCTCAGGAGATAGCACTACTTGTAACCCTTGAGCATCAATCGCAGTTCCTAATTCTTGTCGAAGTTGTTGTGAAGCTTTGTCGTTTTTGGCATAAATATAAAGAGCGTTACGTTTTTTCACTCTATTCGCCCCTTTCATGAGGTTTCTATATTTAATTTACCACGGAATGAAACATTTCTGCATGTTTTACGTAAACAGTAAGGAATAGACAACAAGGAGGAATCAACTATGAATGTAAAACGTTGGGTCGCACTAGGAATTGCGACACTACTCGTCGCTGTATCCATCATCGTCAACTCAGTATCCGCAGCTTTTTCTACAGATTTTTCATCTTGGTTAGATGATTATGAGGCGACACTCATGAATTCAATGACAACATCGGTCATTGAACCTGGAGACGTGACAGACCGGATCGCAGTGTTACGTGTGGAAGGAGTCATTCAAGACACGGGATCTGCATCAAGCCTATTAGGAACAACTGGCTATAACCACGGATTTTTCTTAGCACAACTGGAAGAGGCGAAAAATGATCCGTCTGTAAAAGGAATTGTACTATCTGTAGACTCTCCAGGCGGTGGCGTGGTGGAATCAGCTGAAATCTATAAAGAACTTATGAAAATTAAAGATGAAACTGAAAAGCCGATTTATGTGTCAATGGGTGGTATGGCAGCTTCAGGCGGCTATTACATTTCAGCACCTGCTGATAAGATTTTCGTGATGCGCGAAACGATGACAGGTTCACTCGGTGTTATTTTACAAAGCATCAATTATGGAGAACTTGCAGAACGTTATGGCGTGGACTTCGTGACAATTAAAACAGGTCCTTACAAAGATATTTTAAGTCCAACACGTGAAATGCTTCCGGAAGAAGAAGAAATGCTTCAAGAAATGATCAATGATTCGTACGAAGAGTTTGTCCGTATCATTGCAGAAGGACGTAATATGACAGAAGAAGAGGTCCGTGCAGTCGCAGATGGGCGAATTCTAAATGGTCGTCAAGCAATTGAAGCGAACCTTGCAGATGATTATGGATTCGAAGAAGATGTCATCGCAGCACTCAAAGAAGACTTAGATATTCCAAATGCAGAAGTGTTCGAATTTACACAAGATCAAAGCTTGAGCGCATTATTTGGTGTCAAAGCCCGTTCATTCCTAGGTCTAGATATTGAAACACAATTAATCTCAAAGTTGATCACAGACAATCAAGCTCCTCGCATGATGTACTTATACGGTGAGCAGTAAGGAGGCCGCTGATGGAAACAATCACAGATTTTCGACCAAAATATGCAGGATTCTGGACGCGTTTTTGGGCGTATCTTTTTGACTTATTGATCGTTGCAAGTATTGGCTGGCTTGTTGTGCGTCCGATATTTCGTTTAACAGGACTCGATTTAAACGAATCGCTCTGGTATGCGCCGATTACGATTGTCTCGGTAATCATCTTTTATACCTACTTCACATTGATGACATTCTTCCTGCAACAAACGCTTGGAAAAATGATTATGGGAATTCGGGTATCTACCGTAACATATGAAAAACCAAACTTTGTGACCGTGCTATTCCGTGAGACTGTTGGGCGAATTTTGTCGGTCATTCCGTTCAATTTGCCGTACATTATTGTCGGATTTACACCGAAAAAGCAGGCAATCCACGACTTCATTGCAGATACCATTGTCCTACATGAAGAAGATTACGCGAAACTTCAGCTTCCAAAACCGGTGGAACAACCGAATCAGTTGCACCAACCGAACCCTGTACAGTAAGATGATAGCAGAGTGAAAAAGGAGGCGGTTCATAGATGGCATCAGTAACATTTAAAGGAAATCCTATGACATTACCAGCAAACGAGGTAAAAGTAGGAGACAAAGCACCAGACTTTAAAGTACTTGCAAACGATTTATCTGAAGTGACACTAGCTGATTCAGCAGGAAAAGTACGCTTGATTAGTGTAGTACCTTCTTTAGATACAGGCGTCTGCTCAACACAAACGAATAAGTTCAACAGTGAAGCAGCAAGCATGGGAGACAATGTAGAAATCTTAACGATTTCAAACGACCTTCCATTTGCACAAAAGCGCTGGTGTGGAGCAAACGAAGTCGATGCAGTGCGTACATTGTCTGATCACCGCGATTTATCGTTCGGTGAAGCATACGGTGTTACGATGAAGGAACTTCGCTTACTAGCACGTTCAATCTTCGTTGTGGATGCAAACGACACAGTCACATATGTCGAGTATGTGCCTGAAGGAACAGACCACCCGGATTATGAAAAAGCAATTGAAGCTGTGAAAGAAGCAGCAGGGAAATAATAGACGTGCCCACTTCCTCGAAGTGGGCATCTTTTACGTTACGAAAAGGAGTAGACTATGAACGCAGTAGAACAGTATTTTACAAAACTCAATACAGCAGCTGAACAAATTGAGAACTCAGGACAAGGCACGTATTTAGAAGGTGTTGTCTTTGGTCTTGAACGCTGGTTACTTGGAAGTGAAGAATTTACCGGCATCGAGGCATCTCGTGAGGAAAAACGCCGTGCCATCCAGTTAGCTATATTAAAGGGTATGCGCAAATCATCACAACCGAATCACCAGATGACACCTGATGCTCTTGGGATGCTCGTTGCATTTCTAGTACAAGAACTAACCGAACAACAATCTTCAGTCCGCATTTTTGATCCCGCCATTGGAACAGGCAATCTGTTATTTACAGTCGCGAATCATCTAGAAGGAAAAGAAGTTGGCCTTTATGGCAGTGAGATTGACGAACTACTCATTCAACTGGCTTCCCAGACAGCCGAGCTTCTCTATCAGCCTGTTGAGCTGTTTTTACAGGATTCACTGCGTCCATTGTTACTTGATCCTGTTGATGTTGTTGTCAGTGATTTACCTGTTGGCTATTATCCAGACGATGAGCACGCAGAAACTTTCGAGCTGCGTGGGTCTGAACAACATGCCTACGCCCATCACCTCTTTCTTGAACAATCTATGAACTACACAAAAGACGGGGGAACATTGATATTTTTTGTACCAACCAATTTGTTCTCGTCTAAAGAAGCACAAAATCTGCATACGTTCATTTCAAAAGTAGGCCAGTTAGAGGCTGTCTTCCAACTACCAAAAGAGCTTTTCAAATCAGAGGCTTCTGCTAAAGCACTGATCGTGCTACGAAAAGACAGGGAGAAAACGCGACCGAAACGTGATGTTTTACTTGCGCAAGTTCCAACCCTGTCCAATAAAAAAGGCATGGAGTTGTTCTTTGAAAAAGTGCGTCAGTGGAAGTAAACTAAAAGAAATGGTGTGGAGAGGAAGATCTTATGAAAAATATTTTAGCCATTAATGCAGGAAGCTCTAGTTTAAAATTTCAGCTTGTTCGCACTCCAGACGAAGAAATTGTAGCGAAAGGTTTGATTGAGCGAATCGGACTCGCTGATTCCTACATTACAGTCTCTGTTGGCAGTAACAAAGTGAAAAAAGAAGAGCTGATCCCTAATCATGAAGTAGCTGTAGATTTATTGATGGCCGCTTTGATTGAAACAGGCGCTATTTCTTCCTTACATGATATTCATGGAATCGGCCACCGCGTCGTCCATGGCGGGGAAGTGTATAGTGATTCGGTCATGATTACAGATGAGATTATTGACAAGCTCGTGGAACTTTCAGAACTTGCACCTCTTCATAATCCTGCGAATATTACAGGCATTCAAAGCTTTAAAAAAGCGTTGCCAGATGTGCCGGCTGTTGCTGTATTTGATACAGCTTTCCATCAAACAATGCCAGAAAGCTCATTTTTGTATTCAATCCCGTATTCGTATTATGAAAACTACGGCATTCGGAAATATGGCTTCCACGGCACGTCGCATAAATATGTTTCAGAGCGAGCGGCTGAACTATTAAACCGCCCGATTGAGACGACACGATTTATTTCATGTCACCTCGGGAATGGAGCAAGTATTGCGGCGATTCAATATGGAAAATCTATTGATACATCAATGGGGTTCACACCACTTGCTGGTGTAACAATGGGAACGCGTTCAGGGAATATCGATCCGTCACTCATTCCATTTTTGATGGAGAAGACAGGAAAAAGTGCGGAGCAAGTACTGGATGTATTAAATAAAAAGTCTGGGATGCTTGGCGTCTCAGGGTTCTCTAGTGATTTGCGCGATATCGTCGAACAAGCTGAAAAAGGCAATGACCGTGCGCAGCTTGCACTAGATGTTTTCGCGGATCGTATTCATAAGTACATTGGCTCGTATGCTGCCCGCTTGAATGGTGTAGACGCAATTATTTTCACGGCAGGTATTGGAGAAAACAGTTCAATCATTCGTGCCAAAGTACTCGAAGGTCTTCAGTTCATGGGTGTCTACATGGACCCAGAGTTGAACGAGCAGATTGGTAAAGAAACACCAATCAATTATCCGCACTCACCGGTTAAAGTGCTTGTCATCCCTACAAACGAAGAAATCATGATTGTCCGTGACACCGTGCGTGTTGCAGATTTAGATTAAACTAGTTTTATTAAAATGAAGTTGAGTGGAGTGGAGGGGCTGACTCCGGAGGGATCAAAAAGCGGAACGTGAGACCCCACAGGCGCGTTCTTCCGCCGAGGAGACTCACGCGCGCCCTCGGAAAGCAGACCCGCAATGGAACTCAAGTTTATTTATCCAACCAAAAACAGCACCATCTCTAGAAATTACTCCAGAGATGGCGCTGTTTTTTAACTTTACTTATTCTACATCATCAAACTGAGAATCTGTTCGTACTACCAATACGTCACACTTCGCAGAGCGAACAATATTTTCAGAAACACTACCGATCAAGAAACGTTCTACTGTATTCAAACCAGTAGCACCCACAATGATTAAGTCTGCGTTCACTTTCTTCGCAAGATCTTTCGAAATCATCGTTTTCGGTGAACCGTACTCAACCATAACGTGAACATTCGCCACACCATGTTTTTCTGCTTCTTTCTTGTATCCATCTAGTAGCTCTTCTGCAAAATTTTGTGCACGTTCTGCAATCGAACGGTCATACGCTTCAATTGCCGCAAATGAACGTGTATCAATAATGTTCACGAGGTGAAGTGTTGCATTGTTTCGGGAAGCAATCGCTACTGATTTCTTAAAGGCAAGCTCCGCTTCTTTTGAACCATCCACTGCTACTAAAATTTCGTTGTACGTTAGTGTCATTTGAAAATCCTCCTTATAATTGAATTCACTTATACCTTTCGACAAGACTTTCCAAATCTCCTTTTTTAATTTGTGAACAATTTAAGAAACTACTAAAAAAATAACTAGAGCTTTTTTTTATACAATTTGCTAAAATGGATTTGATTTGAAGAAAGGGAGGCAGTTCGAATGAAAATTGGCGTTCCAACAGAAGTAAAAAACAATGAAAACCGTGTCGCGATGACACCAGCTGGAGTCGTAACTCTAGTTTCAAGCGGTCACGAAGTATATATTCAAGCAGGTGCTGGACTTGGTTCTAGTTTTACAGATGAAGATTACACAAAAGCAGGTGCACATATCGTAGCGACTGCGCAAGAAGCATGGCAACAAGAAATGGTGATGAAAGTAAAAGAACCGGTTGCGTCTGAATATGAATTGATTCAAAAGGATCAAGTTCTGTTTACATACCTTCACCTTGCTCCAGAACCAGAATTAACAAAAGTGTTACTTGAGAAAAATGTTACAGCTATTGCTTATGAGACGGTTCAATTACCAAACAACTCACTTCCACTCCTAACTCCGATGAGTGAAGTAGCTGGTCGTATGGCAACACAATTAGGTGCCCAATACCTTGAAAAAATCAACGGCGGAAAAGGGATTCTTTTAGGTGGGGTTCCAGGCGTTGAGCGTGCAAATGTAACAATCATCGGTGGCGGAATTGCAGGAACGAACGCTGCGAAGATGGCAGTCGGCCTTGGAGCAAACGTAACAATTATCGACCTTAGCCCAGAGCGTCTTCGTCAATTAGATGAAATGTTTGGAGCGACTGTTCATACATTGATTTCAAATCCTTACAATATCGCGGAGTCTGTAAAAAATGCAGATTTAGTGATCGGAGCTGTTCTAATTCCGGGGGCGAAAGCACCGAAATTAGTATCAGAAGAAATGATTAAGTCAATGACACCAGGTTCTGTTGTGATTGATATCGCAATCGACCAAGGTGGTATTTTTGAAACATCTGACCGCATTACTACACATGATGAGCCTACGTATAGTAAACACGGAGTCGTTCACTATGCAGTAGCAAATATGCCTGGAGCTGTACCACGTACGTCAACAATTGCTTTGACGAATACAACAGTTCCTTATGCACTACAAATCGCAAACAAAGGCTACAAGCAAGCATGTTTAGACAATCCTTCTCTATTAAAAGGATTAAATACATTAAACGGAGTATGTGTCTATAAAGCAGTAGCAGATGCACAAGGCATTGAGTACCGCGATGTAAATGATGTACTTGCAGTTATCTAATGATGTAGAGCTGATTCTTAGTGAATCAGCTTTTCTTTTTTGGAAGGAGGGGTTCGAGTGCTATTTGTCATGCTAGGTGGGGCTGTTGGCACTTTGTTGCGAGCAGGTTTGTCGTATTGTATTCCGTTTGGACTGTTCGGGATTCCCATTGCCACATTGATTGCGAACCTTCTCGGGAGTGCGATGATGGCACGAATTTCTCTTGTTCGTTTTGAAATGCTTCAAGACAATTGGCGGAAATTTTGGATGACGGGTGTGCTCGGTGGTTTTACAACGATGTCCATTTTTAATTGGGAAGCATTGCAAATGATTCAGCAAGGGGAGTTTCTAGTGTACGCCGTCTATGTGGGATTAACACTGCATGGTAGTGTGCTTGTTGCGCGCTTCGTGTTAAAGAGGGGGCGAGCGGCATGATTATCGTATTTCTTGCAATCGGAGGAGGTCTTGGGGCGGGTGTTCGTTACGCGTTCAGTCGTTTTAATAGAAGTTTCCCATTTGGAACACTCCTAGCAAATCTCCTTGCTTCTTTTTCTATCGGCATATGCATTCCTTCTACCCAATCGGGGGAGGGACTGGCATTTTTTGTTGTCGGGTTTTGCGGCGCACTGAGTACGGTTTCAACATTTGCGCTAGAAGCAGCTACAAGTGATCGACCGCTTCGCTACGGCCTAGTCACATGGGCTTCGACACTTATTGCTGTAAGTTTGGGGTATTTCATCACCATCATTTAAATCAAATAGTTTCCATAATAGCAGGAAGTGGTGAACGTCAGCAAATAGCCATCGAATCTTTCGACTTAGGCAGCGAATCTTTCCACTTATCCAGCGAATCTCCCGACACAATTGGTGAATAACCATAAAAACGCCACCCGCAAAATTACGAGTGGCGTTCTATCTAAAATAGGTGCCTGTCACCAATTACCAGCATTTCCTATTTGGTGCCTGCCGCAGCGCCAGAGATTGAGGCCAGCTAGAGTGCCGTTCTACACATCTAAAACTAGTAATTCCTTCGTAAACTTCGTCAAAACTTCCACACCATCTGCCGTAACCACAACGTCATCTTCAATTCGCACACCCGTTACTTCTGGGTGGTAAATACCTGGCTCAATTGTGAAGACCATTCCTTCGCGTAAAGCCATATCATTTTCCCCGTGAATCGATGGGAATTCGTGAACCGAAATGCCAAGACCATGTCCAAGACGATGTGTGAAATACTCTCCGTATCCTGCCAACGTAATAATGTCGCGTGCTGCTTTATCCAAATCTTTCGCGAGCACTCCAGCTTTAACAAGTGATACGGCTTTTTCTTCCGCTTCTTTCACTGTTTCATAAATCGTTCGCTGTTCTTCCGTTGGTTCACCAAATGCTACGGTACGCGTGATATCCGAACAATAGCCATTCACGATAACACCTAAATCAAAGAGGATGAAGTCGCCTTTTTGGATTTTTCGATTACCGGGCGTTCCATGAGGAGATGCTGTTTTCAATCCGCTCAGTACCATCGTACTAAAGGACATGCCATCCGCACCTTTTGCTTTAACTGCGGTCTCCACTTCAGACAAAATTTCCATCTCTGTTTTTCCTTCTGCAATCAGTGAGCATCCAACTTCAATCGCATAATCGGCAAGTTCTGCTGCCTTACGAAGATGGACGAGTTCTTCTTCCGTTTTGATTAAACGCATTTCCGTCACGACGTCATCAATACCAGAGAATGTCACGCCTTGGATGCGACTTTCTAAAAATTCCATCCGTTCAACCGTCATGTGGCTTTTCTCAATCGCAAGCTTTGCAACAGGAACTGTAAACGATGAGACAAGTTTATCCCAAGCGTTTTCAGTATCTACATGTCCTATCAACTGGCCACTAAAGAATTCTTTTGCATCTGGTACTTCCATTTGAGGGCAAATTAAAAAACTTTCACCATCAGCAGGAATGAATACCCCGAGTAATCGTTCGTGGGGATTGCTACGAAACCCTGTGAAATAGAAAACATTATCGGGATGTGTGATAAAAGCTGCGTCGACCTGATGTTCTTTCAATTGATATTGTAGAGCTGTAATCTTCTGCATGTGAAAAGACCTCCTATGTATATGACTACCTATTTTCCATCCTAACATAGTAGAATAAAAGTTAGCAGTAAAATCTGACTATTGGAGTGATTCCTATGAAAATTTCGTACCATGGACATTCGGTTGTAAAAATTGAAACTGGAGACCACACAATTTTAATTGATCCATTTCTTACGGGGAACGGACAGACAGATTTGCAAGCGAAGAATGAAAAACCTACACATATTCTCTTAACTCATGGCCATAATGATCATGTTGGCGATACAATTCATCTGGCCAAAGACCATGGTGCACTTGTTATTGCAACATTTGAACTGGCGGATTATTTAGCTACTCAAGGTGCAGACACACATGGCATGGGAATTGGCGGGAGCCGAGAGTTTGATTTTGGAACTGTAAAGTTTACACAAGCCTTCCACAGTTCTTCTTATACAGACAATGAGGGGACAGTACACTATACCGGTATGCCAGCGGGATTACTCTTGAAGATTGAAGGTAAAACGATTTACCATGCTGGAGACACAGGGTTGTTTAGTGACATGAAATTAATCGGGGAGCACGGCATTGATCTTGCTTTCTTACCAATTGGTGATAACTTTACGATGGGACCTCGTGATGCTGCACGCGCGGTGGAATTTATTGAACCAAAGATCGTTGTGCCTATGCACTACAATACTTTTCCACCAATCGAACAAGACCCTGAACATTTCAAATCTCTTGTACACAGTGCTGATGTTCAAATTCTTAAAGCCGGGGAAGAGGTTCGTTTTTAGTAGACTGTGGTAAGATAAGAGCACCAATCAGACAGGACGTGAAAGACAGTGGCAACAAAGCACGAGCAAATTTTGAGTTACATCGAGTCGTTACCTATTGGAGATAAAATCTCGGTTCGGCAAATTGCAAAGGATTTAACAGTTAGTGAAGGAACTGCTTACCGCGCTATAAAAGAAGCGGAGAATCGTAGACTCGTCTCAACGATTGAACGCGTGGGGACAATTCGTATTGAAGTGAAACGCAAAGAAAACTTCGAGCGTTTAACTTTCGCAGAAGTTGTGAACATTGTAGATGGAATAGTATTTGGCGGGAAATCAGGTTTACATAAGTCATTAAGTAAATTTGTGATCGGTGCCATGCAAGTCGATGACATGATGCGCTATGTGGATCCTGGAAACTTGTTGATTGTCGGAAATCGCTACAAAGTTCATGAACATGCGCTCAAAGCTGGAGCGGCTGTGCTAGTAACCGGAGGATTTGACGTGCCGGAATCGTCTAAACGCTTAGCCGACGAGCTAGAACTGCCTTTAATTTCAACAAGCTACGATACATTCACTGTAGCAACAATGATTAACCGCGCAATTGATGATCAATTGATCAAAAAAGATGTGCTATTAATAGAAGACATCTTTATACCAAAAGAACAGACTGCATATCTGCATGTCACAGATACGGTTGAGAAATATCGTGAACTGAACAGCACAACAAGCCACGGAGGGTATCCAGTTCTTGATTCAAAAGATGTAGTTGTAGGAGTCGTAACGGCACGAGATGTAATGGACGCACAAAGTATGGATACAATCGACAAGGTGATGACGAAAAACCCGATTGTTATCACATTGACGACGAGTGTTGCAGCAGCGAGCCACAGAATGGTGTGGGAGAGTATTGACCTTCTTCCGGTCGTTGATGACTCGAACCGACTAAAAGGTATCATCAGTAGGCAAGATGTTTTAAAAGCATTGCAAGCATCTTCACGCCAGCCACAAAACGGAGAGACGATTGATGATTTGATCAAGTCTCAAATGACGCCTGCAACTGATGAAAAATCAGGAACAGCTTTTACGGTGACACCTCAAATGACGAATCATTTTGGAACCTTGTCCTATGGAGCTTTTACTACTGTTTTGGCAGAAGCAGGATCTCAAGCATTGCGCACGAAAAAGCGCATCGAAAGTGTTGTTGAAAATATTACGATTTACCATACCAAGCCGGTTCCACTAGAAGCGAATATCAAATTGTATCCGAAAGTTCTCGATTTTACTCGTCGTATGGCGAAAGTGGATGTTGAGGCATATAACGATAAACAACTTGTAGGGAAAGCTCTTATTACGTATCAAATATTCGACCATTAAAAGAGGCTGGGACAAAACTCGGCCAATAATATAAAAAATGGTCATCGCGATTGAGTGATGACCATTTTTTATGGATAATTTCAAATATGCGGTCAGAGTTCTTACACTCTGACCGCATATTTTCTTAGGTTCACCGCCATGAGCGCTAACCCTATGTCGTTTTCGACCTTCGGTCGGGTGCGGACAGAGGCGCGAGTGAAACCCAAATTAGCCTTCAAGAATCCAAAAACTGGTTCCACGTCCGTCTTGCGACGACGATAGATAGAACCGGTTTCTTCATCTGAAAGCTTTGTTCTTACATATTCTTTTTGCTCTTCCCAGGTGACATTTACAGACATCGTGCGATTCGTTCCCTCGTATGCCCTTGTACACTGCGACCGGAATGGACAACCACCACAGTCTTCTGCTCGATATACTTTGAAATGGCGTTCGAAGCCTGTCTTGTCTCTGCGGACGCTCATATGGGAGAAGTTGAGTCGTTTAGAGTTTGGACATTCATAAGAATCGGTTGATTCGTCATAGGTCCAGTTCGCTGTCTGGAATGGGTTGTTTTTATACGATCTCTTCTGTTCTCGAAGATACTGACCATAGGTGATGAGTGGTGTCTTTTGGCGTTTCACTAAGATGTCGTTGTAGTTCGGCTCGCTGCCATATCCCGCATCGGCCACGATATGTTCAGGGAGTTCGAAGAACTCTTCTTCGATCTTGTCTAGGAAAGGGATCATCGTCTTCGAGTCACTGGGATTTGGGAATACTGCGTAAGCGAGAGTGTACTGATTCTCTGTTGCGATCTGTAGGTTGTAGCCAGGTTTCAATTGCCCGTTCCTCATATAGTCATCTTTCATCCGCATGAATGTGGCGTCCTTGTCCGTCTTGGAATAACTGTTTCGCTCACC